>NZ_JBQMTM010000020.1:0-73251 GCF_053470325.1 Colwellia sp. MEBiC06753
TTTAATGCTAAATCGTTAACACTAAACTGTTCAAAACAGCATTCTCAAGTCTCCCTGGGAAGTGGATGCGCATTTTAGGGATTTTTTAGAAAGGATCAAGCACTATTTTTAATTTATTTACTGTTTGGTCATTTATCAATCAAAGTGATTTAAAATAGTGCTTATTTATAGGTAAAAGGTTAAAAAAGAACGTTACCCTTCATCAGTTATCGCAAACCCTACCCTTATTTCTACCTATATATAGCAGAATTAATAATAAGTAACGTCTTTGATTTCCTGTTTTTGCATAGATGCTAAGTAAATATCGTAAACATCTTTGAAGTCGATACTAAGTTCAGTGGCATAAGTGTCTCCTACTGGATACGTTTTTATTACTTTAGCGCCACGGATCACCCCTTGAATTGATGACTTTAATTGATGGTTTTCTACAATTAAGTCTGCCATAGAGGCTTTACTGGTAATTTGTTGGCCATATACCTGCTCAGCAAGTTCCGCATAAGCGGCAAGTTTTGACGCTTTAATTGCCATTAACATCCGCTGAGTTTCATTTGTAGATTTTTGTAAACTAATAGGTGCGTAACCAATAGCTGTGATCACAGGAAATGATTCTGGCTTAACTGGCTGCCAATTAACATGCTTATCATAAACAGCAGTACAAGCAGAAAGTAATACCGTAGCTAAAAGTAATAACAATGTTTTAGGTTTAAAGCTAATCATTTGACTACCCTATTGCTGAATTCTAACTGCACGACTTTCTTCAGTTAAGTTATCGCTACTACGAATAATCATGCCGTCTTTCATCGTGACATTTTCATCACGATAAACTTCATCACCTAAAACCCATTTCGGAATAAATGATTGTGCACTTGCTACTACGACCCGCGACTGCATACCTATCATCCGAGCATTAACTAAAATTCCAGTTTCTTGCTCCATCATGGTACCTGTCACCACGTAGTCAATTATTTGTCGTTCAGGTAACTCTTTCCAATCGCGGCTAAAAATATAGTCACCTTCTTTAGTTACTCTAATATGACCTGTTACTTTGTAATCGACTACCACCATGCCATGGCGTTGTAGTTCATGTACAAAGTTTTCCGATAGCTGATTGCCAAGCCAATTAGTTGACTCGAGATCTTCTAGGTTGACAAATGAGGCAACAGCAATTGGCGTTTTTGGCGAGACAAACGAGCTATGCTCCAACATTTGATAGGCTAGCCCTTTCACGACATCATTAATTGCGTGTTTTGGCAGATCATAACTATCAATCTCATCTCTTTTTTCATGACTAACACTATAAAAATCCTGTTCATCATTCATCATTGAACAAGATAACAATAATGGTAGGCAAGTAACTAAAGCCCAGTTTTTCATTGAGACACCCCAACTATTTACAACAATCTATTTTTTGACTAGTAAATCAAATGCAGATTTCATGCCATAAAACCTAGTTCATAGCTAATATTTATAATTAGGCATAAATTGTGCTTAACCATTTTCATATATTAAATAATGACAAGATATTGTCATTATCAACTTGATGGTAAGACGCTACTTTATCTTTTTTTAAAGCAGCAAGTTTTATACCTGTAGTTTGTACAACTATACAATTAAACGTTAAAAGGTAGTCGCTCAATGCGCTTAATTATTTTCTCAGTTTTTTTATTCACCGGTGCTTTATCTGCTCCTTTGTCTGCCCAATGGTATCAGGCCCAAGGTAGTGCAACAGTACTAAACAGCGAGAAAGAAGCCGCTCGAACTGAAGCTATAAAGAACGCTCTCAAGAAAACTTTGCTGGTGGCTGGAGCCTCTCTTAATAGTGTTCAGCAAGTAGTTAATGGCCTTTTAACACAAGACGAGCTTAGTATTCGCGCTAGTGGCACATTAAATTCTGTCGAATTAATTGATGAAACCTATGAAAATGGGGTGATCAAAGTGACCATTCGTGCCGATATTTTTCCGCAAGAAAAGCAATGTTTTGCCGCCGACTTTCAAAAATCAATGCTAGTAACAAGAGCTCACCTAGCGCATCGAGAGCAAGCCAATATTGGACAAATCTATGATATTGACCAGCAACTCGCGATAAAGCTGGCTGAAAAGATTAAAAAAAATAGCCAATATATCGATGTAAAACTTGCCTATAAAAACAAAACGCCTTTTAGTCGTTACAATCAAAGCTTTGATCGCGAAAAAATTAAGGCATTAACCATGGAGCTAGGTCGTCGTTTTGACACTCAGTTTATTCTTTACAGTGAAATTACCGATGTTTCATTTGGCACTGGCGTCTTAAACAATTGGCAGTTTTGGCAAGAAGATCAATATGAGCGTAACTTTAAAACCGATCTTTATATATATAGTGCAATAAATGGCGAGTTATTAGTAGAAATGCAATACGCTAATCTTGCCCCTTGGATTTCGGGAAAAAGAGAAACAGCAGATTTCAATGGTCAAAGCTTTTGGCAATCGCCTTACGGCCAAATGATCGATAGCACTTTGGAAAAAGCAATTATTGATATTGATGACAATATGATGTGCAAGCAAACCAGAGCAAAAATTGTCAAAGTAGATGGTAATGAAATTGTTGTTAATGTCGGTAAAAGACAAGGTGTGCAAATTGGTGATGAATTCTCTTTATTACATATGAATAACTTTACCACAGATGATGGGAAAACTTATTCAGGCTTTAATCTTAGTTCTTATCAAGTCAGTGTTACTGAAGTTTTTCAAGATAGTGCTGTCGCTAAAAGTACCGATGCCGGTTTACTTGGTAATATTCAAATCAGTGATTTAGCGGTCAAAAATTAGCGATTAGATAAGTTAGCCAAGCCTATATTAGGTAGGGTTAGGTTGGTTGAGTATGAAAAGTCTTGTTAATTGGTAAAACACTGAAGTTAATTATTTAAAAGCAGGAAGGTAAATGGCGTCCCCGGCTGGACTCGAACCAGCAGTTCAGGCTTAGGAGGCCTGGGGTTTATCCTGTTAACCGACGAGGACGTATTATTTCAACGAGCGCTGTTCCGCCCTTTAAGTAACACTTTACTATCAAGTAAAGTGTTAAACAACAAAGAGTTAAGCTTAGTCGCAATCATTATACTTCCTGCTTTATTGACTGCTTTACTCCTAAAGGAATAGCCGCAGGAAATAACAAAAGGCGTTGCTAGCGTTAGTTTTACTATGAATTAATACGACTTATCCGTAAAAGCTAAACTTATAAAGATTGATCTGGCTAATACCAAAAGTCATTTGAACTCTAAATAAAACAAGTATAAATCGCTGAATAACCTGCATAGTTTCCAACATTAAAAACCATTGTTTAACCTCTATAGAAAAAACAATAATATCAACACATTACAATTAAAAAACAAATCACCATCATTTTTAAAACCATCCCTTATCCCACAGTACTTACCCTGCAAAACAATTAAGTCACTATCATTAGTTTTATTAATGCGAAATGGTAATTATTTTAGTTTGTTGGCGAATCAGTATATATGGATAATGCGCGCGTTTATTTTGAGACAATTTATTTTATAGGAGTAATACACACTAATGAACCCAATATTCTTTGACGCCTTAAGCTGGATAGGACTGGCCATTTGTATAGGTGCTTTCTTTATCAAAGATATGTTTATGCTTAGGTTAGCAACACTAATAGGTTGCTCATTAATGGGTGTGTATTATATTTATATTGATGTTGCGCAAGGCATGGTGTCTAACGTAATTTTAGTGGTAATTAATGCCTTTTATTTATTAAAGCGCACTGTAGAAGAAGCAGAAGAAGAACAGCCTGCTGTAGTTTTAGAGTGCTCTTCATAATTTGATATTCGGTAACGCTTAATTTGGTAAAATTTAATTGAAACTGAGATTACCTAGCTAATTCCAACAAAAAAGCCCCTAAATAGGGGCTTTTTTGTTTCACAATCGACAACTTATTCTGACTGCTCTATTAAGATTTCCGTATCTTGTGCAACCGATGTATTACTTAATACTGCTGATACTGCTAATACTAGTACAGCGACAATAACAGTAGTAAGTTTAAATCCTTTCGAAGCTGGTCTATTCATACGCAAACCTACCTTCTTTGTTGTTTTGTTATTGTAATTGATAACAACATCAAAAAACTTATCTGATTAATCACCACAATTCAATTGTTTATTTCAAATAAAGCGACTTTTTAGCATTTAGTAGCCAATTTCGGCATTAACTAGGTTTTTTAGCGGCTCTTTACGCTGAAAACGCTGAAAATTATCTACTATTTGTGCAACAACACTTGCTTGATCGGTTATTGCTGAAATATGGGGCGTAATGGTCAAATTATCGATTGACCAAAATTTGTGATTTTCTGGCAGTGGCTCTTGTTTAAATACGTCTAGGGTTGCACCAGCTATTGATTTAGATTGCAAGGCATTGACAAGTGCACACTCGTCTAGTGTATTTCCACGACCAACATTAATAAAATAGCCATTACTATTCATATGTTCGAAGAAAGCCTTATCAAATAAATCATTGGTTGCTAATGTCGCAGGTAATATCGAAATAACATATCCCGCTTGTTTGACTGCTTCATATAGTTGCTCACGGCCAACATAGCTTTTATAAATGTAATCTTCTGCTTTTGCAGATTGACTCCATGTACTAACAATATAGCCATTGTCCGCTAATCTTTTCGCAACCACTTGACCAATTTTTCCTGCACCAAGAATGGTTACAGACTTATTTTCTAATATAGGCAGATATTGCCAAGTACGTTGCTGCTGATCTCGCAAGTAATCGATTAAACGACGTTGATTCATTAAGATCACTGTTAATACATATTCGGCCATTTGAATAGACAATCCAGGGTCGACAATACGGGTAATTGCTACCGAAGATGAGCGCTGTTTGTCATTAATTATTTGATCAACACCAGCCCCAAGTGAACAAAGCACCTTTAAGTTCGGATATTGTTGCCAAATTGATGGGGGATGCCGCCAGACAATGGCAAATTCAACATCAGTTCGCAGCTGTTGATCAGGCCAACAAATAATTTCTTCAGATAGCTCTTTCGCTAAATTTTTAGCTAAGTTACTTAAATCACGATCTGTCACCATTAATGCAATTGCCATGTAAGTCTCTATAAATATTGTTGAACAATTTGGTTAAGAGCGGATAGTTTCACTGGCTTGCTGATATATGACTCTAAGCCACTTTGTACTGAACTATATTGCTCCATCGACATTGATTCTGGCGCAATACCAATCAATGGAGTGTTGGCAAGTTGCTCCATGCGCCTCATTTTATCGCATAACCAAAAGCCACTTTCTTGGGAAAAAATACAGGCAAGAAAAATGATATCGGTTTTGCTTAGCGCTATTTCGTTAATGACCTTTTCATTTAAGGTCTGATAATGCTTTATAGTGCATTCAAATTTATCAAAATAATTTAATAAAGTGTCAACCACTTCCTCGTCATCACAGACAATAACAATATGGCGACCTGATAAATCCAGTAAACTACTGTCTAAGTTATTGGTAGCAACCTGCGCTAAGCCGTCTAATGTCAGCTTAAATGACGCGCTTAGCATGTAATCACCAGATTCAGGCACAGGAGCTAATTTAATCGCACCATCTAGGCGCTGACAAATTTCTTTGGCCATGGTCATTGAGGTAGTTAAATTCTCAAATTCTTGCTCAAGTAAAGCCTTTGGTAGTATTTTTCTTTCACCATGCTCTGTGTCAGGTGTGACCACCATAAAAATAGTAGCGATACCATTTTGATGACGGTGGGCTTTGATCGATACGTTTAACCGATCATTATTGAAAATTAATGCGCCATTATTAATTAAGGCGACAATTAATTGCTGAAGCCGTAACTTATCGGCCACCACATAATGAGGAATACTTTCATCAAAAATAAAAGAAACATTGGTCATTAAACGTTCGGTACTTACATTGAGCATTGTTTCTATCTGTTGCAAAAAGATATAAAAATCAAAGCCGTTCGATTGAAAGACTAATTTGCCTTGCTCAATATCAGTGAGATCTGACAAGGTATCGACAACCTGCATTAAGTTTGCCGCGACATTATTTATTTTTTCTATCAACTTTTGCTGTGCACTAGAAGTTGATTGTTCATTCAGTTGCGCCAATAATCCAGTTAAAGCACTAGTGGGGGTTTTTAATTCATTGCTTAAATTAACTAAAAACTGGCTTTTCGCTTTATTTTTTTGATCCGACTGCTCTTTTTGGATAATTAGCTCTTTAGTTTTATCTGCGACTTTTTGGTTAAGCTCAGCAGAATATGCAGTCATCAACAACAGCAACATTTGATATAAAAAACCACCTAATGCGCAACCTAACAGTACTCCCCAATTTAGCCAATTTCTAGGCTGTGCTAACCAAGCAGTGCGTTCGACAATATTTATACGCCATAAACGATTAAATTCTTGGCGCTCTATAACATGATGCAAGCGACTGCCAATTTGTTGGTGTTCACCATATAAGTTATAAGGCTCAGTATTCGTTACATCTTGAACATTAATCACCACGTGTTCAGCAAATGGCTGAGTAACCAACTGATCCAAGACCTCGGCCATTTGAACTACTAAGAGTATAAAACCATCAAGCTGTGTGCGATCGCCTACTGTAACCCCGCCAAACGCATTGACACCCGATAAATTAAAAAACGGCTTAAATATCACGATCCCCGAAGTTATTTGTTGCTGATCTATAAAAGTAAGTGGTCCGGTACTTACCGCCTGCCCTAATTCAGCAGCGCGGAGCATAGTTGCGCTTCGCTGGCTATCGCCAAACATATTAATACCGAGAATATTTTTATTTTGCTCTCGCGGGTAAGCATAAAGTACCGGAGCTAAAAACGGGGATTCTGGGTTTAATGTTCCCCCTACTTTATAGCCTAAGCCATATTGTATTTGTGCCCACCGCTGAAACTCATCGAGTAATTCATTGCGAATAACCGGTGCCCATTCCACCGCTTTTACGGTTGACTCTGGCTGATAAATTAACTGACTAAACCCAGTAAATTCACGGTAATTAATTGAGTCGCTTGCTTGAAAAAATGCTTCTATGGCAGACAGTTGCTGATGAATATCGGAAAATTGATTATCTATCGCAACTTTAATGTCACTGACAGCCAAATTAAAATCATCGTGGCGTTTATGTTGATAATCACTTTGCGACACCCGGAACAAAATGCTCAAAGCAACCGCAGCTATAATTGAGGCTACGATTAATTGATAGCGCTTATTCTGATTTAAGTGAGATTGTTCAATGCTAAAAAGTAGCACGGGTAACAAAAATACCGCGACTAACTGACTAATTGACCATGTTAATGCGAAGCTATAAAAAATACCCGATGCGTAGCCTTCTTCACTAACGGAAATTAACACCAGTACAGCACTAGCTGAAATTACACTAGGTAACGGCCCTAAACGAAACAAGAAACGAGTAAGCTTTTCCCGACTAGCTAACCACGCTAAGCCTTGCATTTCTTTAGCAGTTAGCTGAGCCGCCCAAACACTTTGTAGGCTAATACTTAACACCCCTAAAATAATTAGCTCGGGGGTAACATCGATCTCGCCAAATAAATGTCCAGTAATAAGTACGATGAAGATACTAAGCCAGAAGCTTAGCAAGATACGAGGGCCTTTTAACACCACCAAAGCGCTTGCAGTACCTGCGACAGCGCCAAAAAAATTCAATACCGAAAATGGCGACAAGCTAAAATTAACAATCGCAATAACTAATAATAATGAAATTAAAGATGTCAGAAAATCAGAAACTCTGATCATACAGGCTATTCCCTAGCGAAATGATGAACTGAATGATGTCAATATACTAACCCTAGCATTAAAAAAAGTAGAACAAAACTTGACGAAATTTTATATATAACAACCTAATAGTCTAAGAGCGCTATCACTACTTGTTATAAGTTGTTTACCATTGTTAGTAAAAATGTAATTAATCCTGAAAATTACCCACTATTGCGACAAATTTATTTGCAGTGTTAGGATGGCTGAGCGAAAATACCGCCCACATTTCGCCATTGAATCATCAAACAAGAATTTTTAGGAGCAATTATGCCATCGCGTCAACAATTGGCCAATGCAATCCGTGCGTTAAGTATGGATGCCGTTCAAAAAGCAAAATCAGGACATCCGGGTGCCCCTATGGGTATGGCAGATATCGCCGAAGTCCTCTGGCGTGACTTTTTAAAGCATAACCCAACCGATCCTAAATGGAGCGATCGAGACCGTTTCGTATTATCAAATGGTCATGGTTCAATGTTAATTTACTCATTATTACATCTTACTGGCTATGACTTACCAATGTCAGAGCTAGCAAACTTCCGTCAATTACACTCTAAAACGCCGGGTCACCCAGAATATGGTTACACGCCTGGTGTTGAAACGACCACAGGCCCACTAGGTGCAGGTATTTCAAATGCTGTAGGTATGGCGATTGCTGAAAAAACCTTAGCAGCGCAATTTAACCAAGAAGGTCACAATATTGTTGACCACTTCACTTACTGCTTCTTAGGTGATGGCTGTTTAATGGAAGGTATTTCTCACGAAGCCTGCTCATTAGCCGGTACCTTAGGTTTAGGTAAATTGATTGCATTTTGGGATGACAATGGTATTTCAATTGACGGTCAAGTTGACGGCTGGTTTACCGAAGACGTACCAGCACGCTTTGCCTCATACGGCTGGCATGTGATCAGTGGTGTTGACGGTCATGACTCAGTAGCAGTAGCCAGCGCGATTGAACAAGCGAAAGCAGTTACTGATAAACCAACCATGATTTGCTGCAAAACCATTATCGGTTTTGGTTCACCAAATAAGTCAGGTTCACACGATTGTCACGGTGCGCCACTAGGTGATGATGAAATTGCAGCTGCACGCGAATACTTAAATTGGCCATATGCCCCGTTTGAAATTCCTGAAAATATCGCTAATGCATGGAACCAGACCGAAAAAGGTAATGCCGCACAAGCAAGCTGGAACGAAAAATTTGCTGCTTATAAAGCGGCTCACCCAGCACTTGCCGCTGAATATGAGCGTCGTGTAATTAATGGTGATTTACCTGCAGAATTTGAAGCAAAAGCCAATGCCTTTATTGCCGAGTGTCAGGAAAAAGCTGAAAACATTGCTACTCGTAAAGCCTCACAAAATGCTATTGAAGCTTTTGGCGCAGTACTGCCTGAATTTATGGGCGGCTCAGCTGACTTAGCAGGTTCAAACTTAACCTTATGGTCGGGCGCTAAAGGCATTCAAGACGATGCAGCGGGTAACTACATTTTCTACGGCGTTCGTGAATTTGGTATGAGCGGCATTATGAATGGTATTTCATTGCACGGTGGTTTTATCAACTACGGCGCTACCTTTATGATGTTCATGGAATATGCGCGTAATGCGGTACGTATGTCAGCATTAATGGGCATTCAAAATATTTTTGTTTACACCCATGATTCAATTGGCCAAGGTGAAGATGGCCCAACCCATCAACCTATCGAGCAGTTAACTAACCTACGTACCACACCAAACATGGTAACGTGGCGCCCAGCTGATGCCACTGAAACTGCGGTTGCATGGAAAAATGCGGTTGAGCGTCAAAATGCTCCAACGTCATTAGTATTTTCTCGCCAAGGTTTACCTGCATTAGCACGCAATGATGAGCAAGTAGCGAGCATTGCTAAAGGTGGTTATATCTTAAAAGACAGCGTTGGTGCGCCAACTGTGATCCTAATTGCTACGGGCTCTGAAGTTAGCTTAGCGCTAGAGGCTGCCGAGCAATTAGGCAAACATGTTCGTGTAGTTTCTATGCCATCAACTAATATTTTTGATACGCAAGATAGCAACTATAAAGAATCGGTATTACCAAGTGCGGTAACTAAACGTGTTGCCATTGAAGCAGCTCACACCGATTTTTGGTACAAGTATGTTGGTTTTGCTGGCAAAGTTGTAGGCATGACGACATTTGGTGAATCAGCACCAGGTGGCGACTTAATGAAGCACTTTGGCTTCACCGTTGACAATGTGGTAAACACCGTAAACAGCCTGTAACTTACCCGCTTAACACGGTAAGTGAAAAATCGGCGCGACAACTGAGCCATTATTTAATTGATTTATTAACGGCTTAGTTGCTGCGCCAACTACCTTAAAATCTTAGTTGCCAATATTAGTATGCCAATAAATATCGCGATAAATGGCTTTGGTCGTATTGGCCGAAGTATCGCCAGAGCCCTTTTTGAAAGTGGCAGACAACACGAATTCAACCTAGTTGCCATTAATGAAGTGGCGGCAACCAAAGGCATCGCCCATTTATTAAAATACGACACCACTCACGGACGTTTTCCATTCTCGGTTAGTTATGAAAGTGATACCTTAAATATTGCGGGCACTAATATCGCGATTAGCCACCATAGCACAACGGAGCAATTACCTTGGCGTCAACACAATGTTGATATCGTTTTAGATTGCACCGGCAATTATGGCGATTATGCTAACGCTGAAGTGCATATCAACCAAGGTGCGAAAAAAGTGCTGTACTCGCACCCTGCCGGCCATGATATTGATAGCACTATTATCTATGGCATTAATCACCAAAGCTTGTCGGCAAACGATACTATCGTTTCCAATGGTTCTTGTACCACTAATTGTATCGTGCCGGTGATCAAGGTCATTGATGATGCTTTTGGTGTTGAAAGCGGCACCATAACCACAATTCATTCTTCAATGCATGATCAACAAGTAATTGATGCTTATCATGACGATTTACGCAGAACTCGCGCTGCCAGCCAATCGATTATTCCGGTCGATACCAAGTTGGCATTGGGCATTGAACGGATATTACCCGAATTTTCTGGCCGCTTTGAAGCCATTGCCGTGCGCGTGCCAACGATCAATGTGACGGCGATGGATTTAAGTTTGACCGTAAATAGCGATGTCACTATTGCCCAAGTAAATCAAGCGATTATGCAGGCACAAGCTGGCCCCTTAGCTGGCATTCTCGGCTATACCGAAGAACCGCTGGTATCAGTCGACTTTAATCACGACCCCCATTCTTGTATTGTTGATGGCAATCAAACGCGGGTCAGTCACAAACGATTAGTAAAAATGCTAGTCTGGTGTGACAACGAATGGGGCTTTGCAAATCGTATGCTAGATACCGCCGGTGAAATGGCAAAACATTTATAAAAATACACGGAGTCAACCATGTCAGTTATCAAAATGAGTGAGTTATCACTTAACAATCAACGCGTTCTAATTCGCGAAGATTTAAACGTACCGGTAAAAGATGGAAAAATCACTTCTGATGCCCGCCTTAAAGCGGCGTTACCAACCATTAAGTTAGCGCTAGAGTCAGGCGCGAAAGTAATGGTGATGTCTCACCTAGGCCGCCCAACTGAAGGCGAATATAACCAAGAGTTTTCACTGCAACCGGTAGTTGATTACCTAGCCGCAGCACTTAACTATCCAGTTCGTTTGGTGACCGATTACCTAGACGGTGTCGAAGTTGGTACAGGCGAGTTGGTGGTATTTGAAAATATTCGCTTTAATGTTGGCGAAAAGAAAAATGATGAAGCGTTATCAAAACAACTAGCAGCGCTTTGTGATATTTATGTGATGGATGCCTTTGGCACTGCCCATCGTGCGCAAGCCAGTACTCACGGTGTAGCTAAATTTGCTCCGGTTGCTTGTGCAGGCCCTCTTTTAGCGGGTGAATTAGAAGCATTAGGCAAAGCGTTAGATAACCCTGCTCGTCCATTAGTGGCAATTGTTGGTGGCTCAAAAGTATCAACCAAACTAACTGTACTTGATTCATTATCACAAGTTGTTGACCAATTAGTAGTTGGCGGCGGAATTGCGAATACCTTTATTGCAGCAGCCGGCCATAATGTCGGTAAATCATTATATGAAGCTGACTTAATTGATGAAGCAAACCGCTTAACCGCAGCAGCTCAAGCCAACAATGGTAATATTCCTGTACCAACTGACGTGGTGGTTGCGACTGAATTTGCAGAAACTGCAACAGCGACATTAAAAGATGTTACCGAAGTTGCTGATAACGAGATGATTTTTGATATTGGCCCTGATTCTGCTAAAGCCTTGGCTGATATTTTAAAATCAGCTGGCACCATTGTTTGGAATGGTCCAGTTGGCGTATTTGAATTTGATCAGTTTGGTGAAGGGACCAAAATTATCGCTCAGGCAATTGCTGATAGCGGCGCCTTTTCAATTGCCGGTGGTGGCGATACGTTAGCGGCAGTAGATAAATACGATATTGCAGATAAAGTATCCTATATCTCTACCGGTGGCGGTGCCTTCCTTGAGTTCTTAGAAGGTAAAAAACTTCCAGCTGTAGCTATTCTAGAAGAGCGCGCAGCACAGTAAACCATTACCAATAGCTAGTAGTAAAATAGCTAGTTTTAGTTTATAAGCAAAAAAAAGAGCCTTAAGGCTCTTTTTTTTATAAGATAAATTTCAAAGACCAAGATAATTCGCTGGCTTAAAATGTAGTAAACTTCCATAGTTTTACAAAGTTTTTCGCGTTTAGCGAAACAAATACCGCTAGATTTTTTGTAATTATCCCCCCTTAATCTTGATTGAATATCGACAGCATAAAATCTTTTATTTTTTGCTAAAAAGCGACGCTTTGCCTAAAAACTTTCTGCTATAATGCCGCCGCATTTGAAAACTTTCACAATGCATTACACAAGTTGCGGTTTATTCATTGTTGTTTATACGTTAACAGGTACGCAACAAGGCCAAGTGAGTTGGTACCGCTGCACTTCATGTTGAATTAAGTGATAAAAATTTAGGAGCACTTTCATGGCTTTAGTTTCCATGCGTCAAATGTTAGACCACGCTGCAGAATTCGGTTATGGCATTCCAGCATTTAACGTTAACAACTTAGAACAAGTACGCGCTATTATGATCGCGGCAGATAAAACCAACAGTCCGGTTATTCTGCAGGGCTCTGCTGGTGCCCGTAAGTATGCCGGCGCTCCATTTTTACGTCATTTAATTTTAGCGGCCATTGAAGAATTCCCACATATTCCAGTGGTTATGCATCAAGATCACGGCACATCACCTGCAGTTTGCCAACGCTCAATTCAATTAGGCTTTTCATCCGTAATGATGGACGGCTCATTAGGCGAAGATGGTAAAACACCATCGAGCTATGAATACAACGTTGATGTTACGCGCAGAACGGTTGAAATGGCACATGCTTGTGGCGTTTCTGTAGAAGGTGAACTGGGCTGCTTAGGCTCACTAGAAACCGGTGAAGCAGGTGAAGAAGATGGTATCGGTGCCGAAGGTAAGTTAACGATGGAACAAATGTTAACAGACCCTGAAGAAGCAGCTGATTTTGTACAAAAAACGCAAGTTGATGCCTTAGCCATTGCTTGTGGTACTTCACATGGCGCTTATAAGTTTACACGTCCACCAACAGGCGACATTTTAGCAATTGATCGTATTAAAGCGATCCATGCCCGTATTCCAAATACTCACCTAGTAATGCACGGCTCATCATCTGTACCTCAGGAGTGGCTGGCGATTATCAATGAGTACGGCGGTAATATTCCTGAAACTTATGGTGTTCCGGTAGCACAAATTCAGGAAGGTATTAAAAACGGTGTTCGTAAAGTAAATATTGATACGGACTTACGCTTAGCGTCAACCGGTGCTACGCGTCGCTTTTTAGCACATAACCCAAGCGAATTTGATCCTAGAAAATTCCTTGCTGAAACGACTAAAGCAATGACTGACATTTGTATTGCCCGCTATGAAGCATTTGGCACCGCTGGCAATGCTGACAAGATCAAACCTATTTCATTAGAAAATATGTTTGTCAAATACCAAAATGGTGAGTTATCTGCTTTAATCAAATAACTTGATTGAAAATTACTGAGTAAAAAGGCCTATTACGGCCTTTTTTTTGTTACAAAAATTTAACAAAGTAAACTTTTAATCTAGGCTTCAATAACAGAGTTATATATACTTTGTTAACAAAATAATAAAAGGGCTAAGTCATGGAAAATATCTCAAATTGGGTTGTCAATAATCAGCAAATGATTATCAATTTCAGCATGAAATTTATCGTCGCCATTTTAATCTTTATCATAGGTAAATTTGTCGCGCACATAATTTCAAAAGCCGTTGGTAAATTACTCGAAAGAAAGTCGGTTGATAATGCGGTAATCGCGTTTGTATCAAGCCTAGTTTATGGCGTTGGCATGGCGCTGGTGATTATTATTGCGATATCTCACCTTGGCTTTAACACCTCGTCACTAGTTGCCATTATTGGTGCCGCCGGTTTAGCTATAGGTTTAGCGCTGCAAGGCTCACTATCAAATTTCGCCTCTGGTGTACTACTGATTACCTTCCGCCCTTTTAAAGCGGGCGACTTTGTTCAAATTGGCAGTACAGCGGGTATTGTTGAAGAAATTTTAATTTTCTCAACCAAATTACGAACTGGTGACAATAAAACCGTGATTATCCCAAACGGTTCTATTACTAGCGGTACCATCACTAACTTTTCAACTAAACCAATTCGCCGTATCGATTTAATAATTGGTGTGAGTTATGATGCGAATCTTGCCGATACCAAGCGTGTTTTAGCTGAAGTTGTTGCTAAAGATGAACGTGTATTAAAGGATAAAGATGTCACAATTGGCGTAAGCGAATTAGCCGACAGCTCAGTGAACCTTGTCGTTCGCCCTTGGGTAAAATCAGAAGATTATTGGCCAGTTCACTTTGATCTATTAGAAAACATTAAAGTTGCACTTGATGAAGCTGGCATTGAAATACCATACCCACAAATGAGTGTACATTTGAATAAAGAGGAATCTAATGAAAAATAATTTAGTTGCTGCAGCATGTTGTAGTTTATTTTTATGCGCAACTTCTTATGCAGAAGAACAACAACCAACAGCCCTTGATCACCAATATAAAGCTTCTGCTGAATTAGGTTTTTTATTAAAAACCGGTAACAATAAAAGTGGCGATGTAAAGTCAGCTTTTGACTTCGAACATTTATATGGCAAGTGGCGCAGTACGTTAAAAGCGTCACTGTTATACCGTAAATCTGAAGTAGCGGTGGTTGATGAAAACGGTAATTCGAAAGATAAATTAAATACTACCGATCAGAAGATCACGGTTAATAGCCAAACAAACTACTCGTTTGCTGCAAATGGTGCTAACTATATGTACGGCAGTCTAGTGTATGAAGACGACAGATTCAGCAGCTTTGAATATCAAACCACTGTTTCGAGCGGTTGGGGTAAAAAGTGGTATGAAACAGAAAAAGCGTCATTTTTTGCAGATATAGGTCCAGGTTTCAAAAGAGACCGTGTAAAAGGTACCGAAACTGAAGACGCAGAAAATATGGACGCTTTTATTATTCAAGCACAGGCATTGTATAAGCGGAAAATAAATGAAGCTGTAGAGTTCAAGCAGCTGGTTCGTGCCACTCAAGCGGTAGATAGTGAAGATAACAGCGTATATAAAGCAGAAACTACGTTAACCACTAAATTAGTCAAAGCGTTAGCTATTAGGTTTTCATTCATTGTTGACCACAATACTAAGGTCAGCGAAGATAAAGAAAACACTGACACTCAAACAGCTATTACGCTAGTTTATAATTTCTAAGCTTAAATGGCTTTATTCGAGTAACTTAACTTGAACTAATTAGCTCATTAACGCTCACTAAAAAGGTCGCTATTTGCGACCTTTTTAATGGGTTATATTTTTTCATGTCAGTGGTTTTGAATTCACCACCAAATCACCTACCTTTAATAGTAGTTCAAACACTAAAGATGGTAAGTTTGGTTATGATAAAGCATGTGCCAGATGTAACGTTTAAAACCCGTATTAGAGATGAATCCATAGGCGGCGATAACCCGTTTCGTTGGCAAGATATCAGCTCAAAAGAAATATTTGATCATAAAAATATTGTGGTTTTTTCGCTGCCAGGCGCCTTTACTCCCACTTGCTCAAGTAACCACTTACCCTGCTTTGAACAAAAATACTCAGAGTTGATCGCTCTCGGTATTGATGAGGTCTACTGCCTTAGTGTTAACGATGCCTTTACCATGTATCAATGGGCAAAAAACTTAGGCATTGAACAGGTAAAAATGCTACCAGATGGCAATGGCGACTTTACGCGATTAATGGGCATGTTAGTGAAAAAAGATAACTTAGGCTTTGGTAACCGCTCATGGCGTTATTCTATGTATGTAGTGAATGGCGAAATAAAACAGCTTTTTTGCGAAAAGGGCAAAATGGATAATTGCCCAGAAGATCCATTTGAATGTAGTGATGTTGAAACTATGCTGGCGTATTTAAAACGTTAATTGACGTTAAAGCGAATAGCTAGCAGATAAAAAAGCCGCTTGGGGTTGGGACCAAGCGGCTTTTGCATTTTCTTTAACTATTTTCTTTAACTTAGTTAAGTATTAAGTAAAGAGGTGCTGATTATTAACCAAACTGATTCATGGTGTTGTCTTTACCGGCAGCTTTAAGCGCCGCTTCACCAGCAAAGTATTCTTTATGATCATCACCCATATCAGAACCTGCCATATTTTGATGTTTAACACAGGCGATACCTTGGCGAATTTCTTTACGTTGTACGCCTTTCACATAACCTAACATGCCTTGCTCACCAAAGTACTCTTTCGCAAGGTTATCTGTTGATAACGCTGCCGTGTGATACGTTGGCAAGGTAATTAAATGATGGAAAATACCCGCTTCACGCGCTGCATCTGCTTGGAAAGTACGAATGCGCTCATCTGCTTCAACTGATAATTCGCTTTCATCATATTCCGCACTCATTAAGTTGTTACGGTCATAGGCTGATACATCTTTGCCGGCTTCCTGCCATGCATCAAATACTTGCTGACGGAAGTTTAATGTCCAGTTAAATGACGGTGAATTGTTGTAAACTAATTTTGCATTTGGGATCACTTTGCGAATTTCATTTACCATACCGCCAATTTGGCCAATATGTGGTTTTTCCGTTTCAATCCACAATAAGTCAGCACCGTTTTGTAATGACGTAATACAATCTAGTACACAACGTGCTTCACCTGTACCTTTCTTAAATTGGAAGAGGTTGCTTGGTAAACGCTTAGGACGAACTAATTTACCGTTTTGGTTGATGATTACGTCGCCGTTATTCATGTCGCTTAATGCAACTTCTTCACAATCTAAGAATGCGTTGTATTGGTCACCTAAATCGCCCGGCTCTTTAGTTACTGCGATTTGTTTAGTAAGGCCAGCACCTAATGAGTCAGTACGAGCAACGATTACACCATTATCAACACCTAACTCTAAGAATGCGTAACGTACAGCGCGAATTTTCGCTAAGAAATCTTCATGCGGTACTGTTACTTTACCGTCTTGGTGACCACATTGTTTTTCATCAGACACTTGGTTTTCAATTTGAATACAACACGCGCCCGCTTCAATCATTTTCTTAGCAAGTAAGTAAGTTGCTTCAGCGTTACCAAAACCTGCGTCAATATCAGCGATAATTGGTACGACATGAGTAACGTGATTATCAATTTGGTTTTGAATTTCTTGCGCTTTAACATCGTTGCCTTCTTCACGCGCTTTATCTAATTCGCGGAAAAGACCACCAAGTTCACGAGCATCCGCTTGACGTAAGAAGGTATATAACTCTTCAATTAGCGCTGCAACGGATGTTTTCTCATGCATTGATTGATCAGGCAGAGGCCCAAAGTCTGAACGAAGCGCTGCAACCATCCAACCAGAAAGGTATAAATAACGGCGATCTGTATTTTGGAAATGCTTCTTAATAGAAATCATTTTCTGCTGACCGATAAAACCATGCCAACAGCCAAGCGACTGTGTATATTGACTTGGATCTTTATCATAAGCTTCCATATCTTTACGCATAATATCAGCCGTGTATTTAGCGATATCTAAACCCGTTTTAAATTGGTTTTGTAAACGCATTCTAGCCGCATATTCTGGGCTAATTGCATCCCACGCACTTGATTGGCTTGATTTCAAGCTAGCTAGTTGATTGATTTGCTCGTTGTATGTAGACATGTGGTTACCCTTCCATTACTAAGCTAAAATAAATAATTCTGTAGGTTTTCTATAACTGACAACTTTTTTGTAGTCGGTTTAGAAAACATTCTTAAACCTTGTCACTCATCTTACTGCCACAAATAAAAATCCAAATAATTTATAGTTATTATCATCATCATTCACAATGTGAATACACAACTTAAAAACAGATCAAATACGGAAGAAATTTATTTATCTCCAAATATAATAATAGGTCTTTACAAAGCAGTTGCTGCCAAATATATTCTAAATAAATGATTTTCTAGCAAAGGATATATTTTGTGAATATCTCTAAAATTGATTTGAACTTGTTAATTTATTTAGATGTATTGCTAAGAGAAAAAAATGTCACACGTGCCGCAAGTCAACTCAATATTACTCAGCCAGCAATGAGTAATGGCTTAAAGCGCTTACGTACCTTATTCAACGACCCTATTTTAGTGCGTACTTCAGATGGCATGGTACCTACCGAACGGGCAAGATCATTATCACCAGTGATTCGTAAAATATTGCTTGAATTAGAAGAGGCGCTACAAGGCGAAGAAGAATTTAATCAAGAAAGCAGCCAGCGCGTGTTTAGGATCATGGCCAGTGATTATGCCGCATCGACGTTAATTCCTAAGCTACTAAGAAATATCAATAAAATTGCTCCCAATGTTACCATCGATATTATGACGCCAAGTGACGTTAACTTTCATGATGTTGAGGCGGGCAAAATTGATATGGCGATTAACCGCTTTGATGAATTGCCGCAATCATTTCACCAAAAAACAATCTGGCGTGATGGCTTTTCTTGCTTACTAAGTGCCGACAATGAAGTTGTTACTAAATTTAATTTAAATACTTACCTAGCATCAAAACACGTTTGGGTATCAAAAACAGGGTTTGGTGTAGGCGTAGGTATGGACCCGAAAGATGTTCAAAAATTAGGTTGGGTTGATGAAGCGTTAGCTAGATTAGGTAAAAAGCGTGACATTAAAGTATTTACGCGAAATTATCATGTGGCAATGCAGCTTGCTTATGAAGATGGCTTGATTGCAACCCTGCCAACCAAAGCCGCTTTACTGCATAAAAACGACCCTAACTTTACTATCCTTAAACCACCATTTGACATCCCTGATATTGAGTTAAAAATGATCTGGTCGCCGTTGCTACACCACGATGCCAGCCATATTTGGTTTAGACATTTAGTAATGGAAGCGGCCGCAGAGAGTTGACCATCTAATCGTTAACCTCATCAACTAAATCCTGAATAGTTAGCGCTGCAAAAATGAAAGCCACCACTTCACCCGTGGTGGCTTTTTATTATTTACGCATTGACATACCAAGCCACCAACAATAACTTTTATTTATACCTATTATCACAAACAAAAATAAAACATATAAAGCTTTCAACCCTTAAAATTTAACCGTTAACAATCAATAAGTTAACTCAAAAACCTGCACCATATTTATGTTAAATCATCAGTCAGTACATTATTGAGCTATTGCTCTTATAACCTTATGTGAATACATTGCCATAAGTTTAATAAATTTCAATGATGGTACAGTTATGACAACTCGAATTAACGCTCATGGATTACAAGTTGCTAGTGAACTATATGAATTCATTACCAATGAAGTCTTACCATTAACTCACTATAACACTGAAACTTTCTGGGCTGGCGCCGCTGAAATCATTCATGATTTATCGCCAGTAAATGCTGCACTCTTAGCAAAGCGTGATCAGTTACAAACACAAATTGACGACTGGCATTCCGCAAATAAATACAGCCAAGAGACATTTACTGGCTATAAACAATTTTTAACTGACATAGGTTACATTGAGCCAGAGGTTGAAAACTTTCAAATTGAAACTCAAAACGTAGATGCAGAGTTAGCCACGATGGCTGGTCCACAATTAGTTGTGCCTATTATGAACGCTCGCTTTGCGTTAAATGCGGTGAATGCACGATGGGGCAGCCTGTATGATGCGCTTTATGGTTCAGACCTTATTAGTGAACAAAATGGCTGCGACAAAGGCACGCAATATAACCCAGTGCGCGGTAGCCAAGTCATTAGTTTTGCTAAAGCATTCTTAGATAAATCACTTCCTTTAACAAAAGGCAGTCATAAAGACGTATGCCGTTATATCGCGCAGGACGATTCGATTGTTGCACAATTTATTGACGACAGCATTAGTGAATTATGTGAGCCACAGAGCTATATAGGTAAAGCAGTCACTTCAGACACAAGTGAAAGCTTATTATTTAGTCATAATAATTTGTTTATCGAATTATGTTTTGATCAACAAAACCCTATTTCGCAACAAGATAGCTCAGGGCTTTCAGACATCAATTTAGAGTCAGCATTAACCACTATTATGGACTGCGAAGACTCTGTAGCAGCAGTTGATGCTGAAGATAAAGTGCTTGCCTATAAAAATTGGCTCGGTCTTATCAAGGGTGATTTAACCGAAACCATTAATAAAAATGGACAAAGTTTTACCCGGGCAATGGCCACAGATCGAGAGTTTATAAAACCGTCAGGCCAAAGCGTTCAAGTAAAATCTCGCAGTGTGATGTTTGTCCGAAATGTCGGTCACTTAATGACTAACTCAGCAATTTTAGACAAAAACAACCACGAAGTTCCTGAAGGTATTTTAGATGCGATTATGACCAGCTTAATTGCCAGTTTGGATATCAACGGGCAATATGCAGGTGGCAACAGCCGTTGTGGCTCAATTTACATTGTTAAACCTAAAATGCACGGTAGTGAAGAAGTAGCATTTGCTAATAGCTTATTTGCTAAGGTTGAACAGTTGTTAAACTTGGCCCCTAACACTATCAAAATGGGGATCATGGATGAAGAGCGCCGTACCAGCTTGAACTTAAAAAACTGTATCTACCAGGCTAAAGAACGCGTGGTCTTTATAAATACAGGTTTTCTTGACCGCACTGGTGACGAAATTCACACGTCAATGCTAGCAGGTGCGATGACCCGCAAAAATGATATTAAACTAACCGAGTGGATAGCAGCTTACGAACAGAGTAACGTTGATATTGGTCTAGCTTGTGGCTTTAGTGGCCGAGCTCAAATTGGTAAAGGAATGTGGCCAGTACCTGATAATATGGACGCCATGTATCAAGCAAAAATTGCCCATGTAGAATCAGGTGCTAATACCGCTTGGGTGCCATCACCCACCGCGGCAACTATACATGCCCTGCACTACCACCAAATAAACGTTGCTGAACGTCAACAAGAACTAAGCCAACGCACACCGGCGGACATTGACGATATTTTAAAAATTCCACTGGCTGATAACACTAATTGGACCGATGAAGAAATAACCCAGGAACTTGATAACAATGCGCAAGGTATTTTAGGTTACGTAGTTCGTTGGATTGATCAAGGTGTAGGCTGCTCTAAAGTGCCAGATATTAATAATATTGGCTTGATGGAAGATAGAGCAACCTTAAGAATTTCAAGTCAGCATATTGCTAACTGGTTAAAACACGGTATTTGCACACAAGAACAAGTCATGGCGAGCATGACCAAAATGGCTAAAATAGTTGATCAACAAAACCAATCAGACTCTGCCTACCAGGCAATGTCGCAAGACCTTGATAACAACATTGCGTTTAAGGCGGCATGCGATTTAATCTTTAAAGGTGACATACAGCCTTCTGGTTATACAGAGCCTTTATTACACCATTATCGACTAATAAGAAAACAACAACATTAGGGGCTGTTGATCTTTCATTTTAGTCTCTGCTATAGGCTAATTTTTAAGATGACAAGGCGAACAGAGTGTAATGTAGTTATTCTACATTAACGATTTTCAACGCAGTTAGGTTGAAAATTAGCCATAGCCCTTCGGGGTGTTTTGAAAAAGTGTCACTCTTTGTTGCTTAATATGCATTTGGAACAACCAAACTTTATATTGAGCGCCGCGATTGACCGCTTTTTCATAAACAACAGAATTATAAACTGAAAGATCAACAGACCCTAACCCTTCATCAAAGCGTCATTTGTTTTTGCCAAACTAATTAACTCAGGCAGGAACAAATGACATTTTGCTCTGTCAAATCCTACTTGTTAATTAACAATTAATAAGCGCTAATAAAGATTGCATATGGCAATTATGTGTTGAAGCAGCCCAAACTCCTTTATTTTTGCGGCTTGTCTCACCATATCAGCCATTCACCCCAAAACACTAGCGCAATTGCATGTTACAAATTAAAGTAAAATGGAGCAATTTAGTTACAATTATGTTAAAACTATTTAACATGGATTTAGAGGGCAAAACGATGTCTACCAAACTACAAAAGTTATTTATCGCCACAGCGCTGAGTACAGTTGGTTTATGTAGTACCGTTGCAAGTTCTAGCGTAACAGCCGCTATACCCACGTATTTTGATAAAATGTACTCTGATCAAACGTACGCTAATCAAAAGTATTCAGAGCAAAATTTTGTCGTGGTGAATAAAGTTACCGCTATCACTCAACTAAATACCCATGGCCAAATTAATAACGTTTTTAAGCAAGAAACCTTTGCCCAAATGTTTGATAAGCCATTGGTAAGAATTCCTTTAGATAACCTACCAATGCAAGCAACTAAAAAGGCAAGTAAAAAGAATGAATTCTTTGCCTTAGCAACTGTATTTAATGATAAATTACAGCAACTTATTGCTAAGCTAACTCAATCTTCACCAAGCTACTCAGTAAATGATAAAGGCGAAATGGCATTAAATAGCTCGTCAAATCAAGGTTGTCGCGCATCTAAGAATAGTTAATAAAAGCTAAAAAAATATCCAACTAAAAAGGCCACTTATTCAGTGGCCTTTTTAATTTCCGTTATAGCCTTTCGCTAAAATTGATAATTCTTACTTTTTTCCAGCAACTGCGCTGAAGTAATATCATCAATGGCGCAACCATTAATATCACGCTTGCTAAAGACATAAATATTATCTTGGTAATGGCGACCTTGTAGCGCTCCGCCAGATTTCATAATAACCGTAACGTGTTCATTTTTTGGTAACGCCTTTAAACCATTGCCATATAAACATAGGGTTTCTGCTACTTCTTTGCTTAGTGATTTAAAGTATTCCACTCGCGCTAATTCACTTTGCTTAGCTGTTTCAGCTTGCTTGGCTTTAAACTCTTGGCTGCGCTTGGTTAGCATGTTTTTCTGTTCTAATAACGCTTTACGCTTTTCTGCTAATTGCTCTTTTTCTTTGGTCAGCTCAGGCTTTTCGTCTTTATCCGCTCTGCGCATCTGAAACTCAATATCACGATGTTCTCGTTCTATATCGCGTAATTCATATTCAATATCACGTTGCTCTTCATGAAGCTCTCTGACCTCTTCCCTATTTCCATGCAATTTTTCTATTGCTCGTTCATAGCTTCTCGAGGCATTCTCCATCGCCTTGGCAAATGTCTTATCAACATCAATATTAGCCATTTCACTGGCAACCTGAATTTCTGCTTCAATGCTCTCTATTTGATCAGGAGAAAATGTTGGCATTGGTGGCAGTGGTGGAATAACAAAATTATAATTTCCCCAAGAGCCAGAGCGTGCACTGGTATTTAGCGCGATCACCACGCCTTGATTCATTAAATAAGTACTTTCTACGCTTGATAATTTAATGCCCTGGTTATTGCCTGAGTTGCCGACCGAGGATTTAATAATATTATCCATAATGCCAATTTGTTTCTGTAGCTGTTCAACATTAACATCACTGGCATTTACCGCCCATGACGCTAAAAGGCATGGGGCTATCGCTAAAAACTTCTTCATTTCTTACTCCTCAGTCACCCAGCTTGCTTGCTGAATAGTATTGCTATTAATCATTTGATTTTGATATTTCAGGGCATCTTCAAGCCGCTGAAAACGAATTCTTTGCTCTAATACATCATCTTGGCGTTGAGCATTAACAAACTGAATAAAGTCACTCATATCTTCTTTACGCTCCTGACGAGAGGTATCAAGAATATAACTGGCTAGTTGCAAATTACTTTGTTGCTGGCGTTCATTTAAATCAGCGGTAAACTTAACTAAAGCCAGTTGTTGCTGTTGTTGATAAGTCGCTAACTTTTCATCTACTTGCTGTTCTATAATTGCTGTAACCTGAGCTGCCACTTGCGCCTGATTATTTTGATCGCCAAAGCTAAGTAATATGCCTTGTTCACCTACTTTTAACTGCACATTAAACAACACTAACGCTATGGCAAAACATGAAAACGCCATGGAAAGCGCGGGAAAGCCTTGCCACTGAAACCAAGATTTCTGCTCAAACTCAATACCTGCGGTTCTATCCCATTCAGGTACCTTATGCTGTGGCTGATTATCAGCTAAATATTCAACATACTTCGCCGTTGCAATTTGTTCTTTCATAAACTGTTCATGACCTTCATCATTTTCAAACTGTGCAGCTTGTTCAGGGGGTAACTCTTTGTTTAACCACTGTTCAAAGGATTTATCATGCGGCGACATCGCTGACCTCCAAATAATCTTTTAATTTATCTAACGCACTATAAAGGCGTGATTTAGCAGTATTGGTAGAAATACCCAACTGCTGAGCAATTTCTTCAAAAGTGAAATGTTGAAAGAATTTCATTTCCACCATAATTTTTTGATTAAATGCCAATTTTTGCATGGCATGATACAGTGCTGCATTATCTTGGCCTTGAGTCATCGAAAACTCAGGACAACCTTGTTCATCTTCATCATATTGCTCTGGCGCATCATCTATTGACTGTAGTGGCCGCTTTCTGCGGTAATATTCAATGCAGCGGTAATGAGCAATTTTAAACAGCCAACCTTTAAATGGACTATCGCCGCGAAAAGATGACAAATTGCGAAAGACTGCAATAAACACGTCCTGCATTAAGTCCATGGCATCATCAGGGTGACTGACCATACGATAGGCATAGTTGTATATGCTAGTTTCATAACGCTTCACTAAGCTCACCCAAGCCGATTTCTTGCCTTTAAGTGCTTGCTTTATGAGTGTTTCGTCGCTTCGTTCAAACACTTAAATCCCACTTTTCCATATGTTTTGTCTTTGTTATTAATAAGGTAGGTTTACTTAAGAAAAAAGTTTGAATTTAATTTAACTTTTTTCAATTTTTTACTGACTTTTCTACTAGTCATTTGATTATTCTATGAAAATCAGGCAAAAAAAAGCCACTTTTACAAGTGGCTCTTTTATTTTTAGAATCTGACTAACTTAAACAAATGAGTTACTCAGTATCCAGAAGAATACAATTGATAAACCCGCGCCTACAGGTAAAGTAATAACCCAAGAAACAACAATATTTCTGACTACACCCAAGTTAATTGCAGCAATACCACGTGCCATACCCACACCTAATACCGCACCAACTAAAGTTTGCGTTGTTGAAATCGGTAAACCTGTACCTGATGCTATTACTACAGTACACGCTGCAGCAAGTTCAGCCGCAAAGCCTCGGCTTGGCGTTAAGTGCGTAATACCTTTACCAATAGTCGCAATAACTCGGTGACCGAAAATGGCAAGACCGGCTACAATACCTAAACCACCTAACGGTAAAATCCACCATTCAAGCGCTGCTTTCTTAACAATTTCACCTTCATGACCTACAATGCTTACCACGGCAGCTAATGGACCAATAGCATTTGCTACATCGTTTGAACCATGAGCAAACGCCATACAACAAGCGGTAACGACCATTAAGATTGCAAATACTTTTTCAACATTAACATAGTGACTTGATTTATCAGCCTTCTCATCAAACTTAATGCGTGAGATAAACGCTTTACCAATTATTGCCACCACAGCTGCGACAGCAATCGCGTAGATAAAACCTTCCGTTGAGCCGATTTCTAAACCAATATGCTTTAAACCTTTCTTAATCGTTACTAGCGATAAAACAAAGCCCGCTAGGAACATATAAAGCGGTACCCAACGCTTGGCTTGCTTAAGGGGTTGCTCGGTATCAAATATCAACTTCTGAGCACTGTTAAAGATCACAAATGCGATGACACCCGAAATAAGTGGTGTGACTATCCAACTACCGACAATCCCCCCCACTTTTGCCCAAGCAACGGTATCAACACTTACGCCAATTGCCGCGAAACCAATAATCGCACCAACAATTGAGTGAGTGGTAGAAACCGGCCAGCCTAAGGCTGATGCGACTAATAACCAAGTTGCCGCCGCTAATAATGCTGAAATCATACCAAACACCAGTAGGTGCGGAATTTCAGTAAAGTAAGCTGGGTCAATAATGCCTTTACGAATAGTTGAAGTTACTTCACCACCAGCTAAATAAGCACCGGCAAATTCGAAAATCATCGCGATAATAATCGCCTGTTTAATGGTTAGAGCTTTTGAACCAACCGAGGTACCCATGGCGTTAGCCACGTCATTGGCACCAATACCCCATGCCATAAAAAAGCCGACAACCGCAGCTAGTACGACCAACATAGGGCCATATGAAATTAAAATATCCATAGCTTGTTTACCCTAGTTTTTCGCTAATAAAATTTCTAAACGTGCACCTACACGTTCAGCTAAATCGGCTAAGTCACCAACCCATTCAATGATCTGATACAAAAACATCACATCTACAGGGTTAAGGTCTTTTTCAATGTTCAATAAGCTTTGGCGTAGTGCAATTTGCATTGAATCGGTATCATCTTCAATTTCATCTAACTGAAGGATCATTTTTTCAACTAAATTAACTTCACGACCTCTAAAGCCCGTTTCAAGCAAATCATCTAACTCATTTATCGCATCTGCTGCTTTTTCTGTAGCATCGATACAACGAGTTAAATAACTTCTAAAGTCTGTTTGAAGTTCAGCTGGAATGTCTAATTTACGACCTAGCACGCGACCAGAAATATCTTTCGCTTTATTCGCGATACGGTCTTGCTGGGTTAATAGTTCAAGTAAATCAGCACGGTTAACTGGCATAAATAAACCACCAGGTAGCTCCAATCGTAGCTGGCGTTTTAATGCATCAGCGTCTTTTTCAATTTGTGAAATTTTTCCGCGTACCTTTGCGGCCTTGTCCCAGTCCTTGGCTTCTACTGCATCGAAAAATGGCGGTAATTGGCGAGCACACTTGGTTACTATTCGAATGTGCTTTTCGAGGGGTTTTATAGGTGATTTAGCAAAAACACCTAAAATTGAATTGTTCGGCATAATAAAAGTTCCGGGTACAAATCTCTTTGTTATTTTTCGACGCGGATTCTAGCTTAATAGCGACTATTTGCAACCAATAGTCACAAAGTATTTCAATAAACTTGAGCCATGCGCCATATTTAAAGGCATAAAAAAGACACACAAAATGTGTGTCTCTTGATTCTAGTCTAATTTTCAACCAGTTGTTAGTTAAAACAATTTTTATAAGTTTTCCATATCTTCTGGTCGTGTGTGGCGTACTACTTTACCCTTGACAAAATACATAATGTATTCACAGATATTTTGACAACGATCACCAATGCGTTCTAACGCACGAGCCGACCAAATTACACTCATAATTTGTGGAATTGAACGTGGATCTTCCATCATATAGGTCATTAACTGACGCATTAACCCTTCGTATTCGCGATCAATTTTATCATCGCTTTTATGTACTTTGATTGCGGCATCAAAGTCCATACGAGTAAATGCATCTAAGGTTGCTTGCAATACGCTTAACACGCTATGCCCTAAGTTTTCTAAGTTCAGCAATAAATCACGCTGTTCTTTAGAAAAGCTTTCTTGAGCAACCTTAGCAATTTTCTCGGCTTCATCACCAATACGCTCTAAGTCGGTAATGGTTTTGATGATCGCCATAATTAGGCGTAAATCGCCAGCTGCTGGCTGTCGCTTGGCTATAATGCGGGTACATTCATCATCAATATTAACTTCCATATTGTTAATTTGATAATCGTTTTTAAGCACTTTGTTCGCCATTTCTTCATCGCCTTCAATCATGGCGACAATGGCATCTTTTAGTTGTTTCTCAACTAAACCACCCATGCCCATTACGTGATTAATTACACGCTCTAAATCTTCATTAAATTGGCCTGAAATATGACGGCCGACATTTAAATTATCCATAAGTATCTCTTTAAGCTGCTCTATCTATATTATAACCAATCAAAGATTAACCGTAGCGGCCAGTAATATAATCTTCGGTTTGTTTTTTAGCTGGTGTAGTAAATAGCGTATTGGTATCTGAATACTCAATTAAGTCGCCCATATACATAAACGCAGTTTGATCTGAAACTCGCGCTGCCTGTTGCATATTGTGAGTTACAATAACCACAGTAAATTGCTTTTTCAGATCGTTAATTAACTCTTCAATCGTTAGCGTTGAAATTGGATCAAGTGCCGAGGTTGGTTCATCTAGTAACAACACTTCGGGTTGAATAGCAATTGCACGGGCAATAACTAAACGTTGCTGCTGACCGCCAGATAAACCTAACGCACTGTCATGAAGGCGATCTTTTACTTCATTCCATAACGCTGCCGCTTTTAAAGAGCGCTCTACCGCTTCATCTAGAACACGACGATTGTTTTCACCGGTAATACGTAAACCGTAAATAACGTTCTCGTAAATGCTTTTCGGGAACGGATTTGGACGTTGGAATACCATTCCTACTTTACGACGAAGCGCAGCAACATCAACATGCTTACCATAGATATTCTCGCCATTCAGCTCAATGCTGCCTTCTATACGACAAGTATCAACTAAATCATTCATGCGGTTAATACAACGCAATAATGTTGACTTACCACAACCACTTGGCCCGATAAACGCTGTAACCTGACCTTTAGGGATCTTCATGCCAATATTCTGCAATGCCTGCTTATCACCATAAAATAAATTCAGGTTTTGAATTTCAAGTGCCGTTTGCTCAGGTGACAAGTTAGCCAAGTCCAATGGTGCTGGCATATCAATTGCTGTTTTAGGGGTTACCTTAATCATAAATAACTCTTTCAACCTTTTTAACGGCGCTATTGCTAATAATAACTAACAGCGCCAAATAAACTTTTAATTAAAAACTTTAATCAGTAACGTTGTTTGCACTAGTGCTCTAGCGCTCGGTATTTTTCACGTAATCGGTTACGAATATTTACCGCGGTCATATTCAACGCAACAATAATAGTTACCAGTAATAATGCCGTTGCATAAACCAATGGTCTTGCCGCTTCAACATTTGGGCTTTGAAAACCTACATCGTAGATATGGAAGCCAAGGTGCATAAACTTACGATCTAAATGTAAGAACGGGAAGTTACCATCAAGCGGCAGCGTTGGTGCCATTTTTACCACACCAACAAGCATTAGTGGAGCTACCTCACCTGCTGCGCGCGCTATCGCCAAAATAATACCGGTCATAATCGCAGGGCTGGCAATAGGTAATATAATTCGCCACAAAGTTTCGGCTTTCGTTGCTCCTAGCGCTAAACTGCCGTGACGCATTGACGCAGGGATACGTGCTAAGCCTTCTTCTGTTGAAACAATAACTACTGGCAGCGTTAAAATCGCCAATGTAATGGCTGACCATAAAACACCTGGCGTACCGAATGTCGGACTTGGCAATGTTTCCGGGTAGAATAATCGGTCTAAATTGCCGCCTACCATGTATACAAAGAAACCCAGGCCAAATACCCCGTAAACGATTGACGGTACACCCGCTAAGTTAATTACGGCAATACGTAATAATTTAGTAAAGGCATTTTTGCCGGCATATTCATGTAAGTAAATCGCAGCAATAACACCAAACGGCGCAACAATTACGGTCATCAGCAATACCATTAATACCGTACCGAATATCGCTGGGAACACGCCACCTTCAGTATTTGCTTCGCGTGGTTCGTCAAAAATAAAGCTACCAATTTGTTCAAAGAACACACCTACTTTGCCAAAGAAGCCTAATTGGTTGTTAAAGTTGATCTGAATAATTTGCTCGAAACCAATAGTGACTTTCTCACCACCCATCGCACGCATAACCAGTTGATCGCGCGATACATCTTCGCGCAGCGCCATTAATTGTTTTTCTAATGTTTGATATTCAGCTTTTAACGAAGCAGTTTCTTGCTCAATATCAGCTTTTACTTCATCAGTTAATGTGCCATCGATGACATGCTTACGCTCTTTCAAACGTAGCCTTTCCAATTGATAGTTAATTGCGCCGATATCAACTGTTTGCAATTCGCTAATTTGCTCTTGGAACTGATTCACTCGTTCTAATAGTGGCTCCAAATTTGTCGAATCAACTTCTTTACCATCAAGAATAATCGCATCGACAAAGCCATAGAAGTTACCGTTACTGCGGCGTTCAACCACTGCAACATCAGCAGGCAAGCTACGCTCAGTAATTTGTGGCTCTAAAATCCAACGGAAATCTAAGCTCACTAACTCACGGTTACCGGTTTTAACTAAAAAGCGTTCAATAGTGTCTGATTCAATTTCTTTACCTAAATCAACATGTGCTAATTGAATAGCAGGAATTGATTCACGGTCGTAAATTTCACCAATAACTACTGATGATTTGCCATGCTCGTCCATTACACTAAATTGATGGATTTGTGATGGCCAGAAATACGACAAGCCATTTGACGCAATCAACCACAATAAGCCAACAACTGAGATTAAGCTAAGGCTTACACCGCCCGCTGACAACCAAACCCAAGGGGAGCCTGTTTTAAACCAATCTTTCATTTAATCAATCCTTCCCTTACAGCGAACTGTATTTTTCACGTAAACGTTGGCGAACAAATTCAGCTAACGTATTAAAAACAAATGTGAAGACAAATAAGACAAATGCCGCCAAGAATAAAATACGGTAATGCGAACTACCCACCTCTGACTCTGGCATTTCTACCGCAATGTTTGCTGACAAAGTACGCATCCCTTGGAAAATACTCCAATCAAGAATTGGCGTATTACCCGTTGCCATCAGTACAATCATGGTTTCACCAACGGCGCGACCTAAGCCCATCATAATTGCAGAGAAAATACCTGGACTTGCAGTTAACAACACAACTTTAACAAGGGTCTGCCACGGAGTAGCGCCAAGTGCTAATGAACCACTCGTTAAGTGCTTAGGTACGCTGAAAATTGCATCTTCAGCCATTGAAAATATTGTTGGCACAACAGCAAAGCCCATAGCAATACCAACAACTAGCGCATTACGCTGGTCAAATGAAATACCTAAATCATTGGTAATGTATTGGCGAATATCACCACCAAAGAATACCGACTCAATGACTGGCGATAGCGCAAATGCAGCACTTCCTGCAAGTAGCAATATTGGTATTAAAATAATTGGTGCCCAATCTTCTGGTAATATCGCTTTGTACTGCTTTGGTAGTTTGTACCAAGCAAATGCCGCTAAAAATGTTGATAACGGTAAGAACAACAGCAATAACACAATTGCAGGTAAATAAGTTTCAATTAATGGTGCTAACCAAAGGCCGGCTAAGAAACCTAGAATTACCGTTGGTAAGGCTTCCATCAACTCTATGGTTGGCTTGACTTTTTTACGCAGCGCTGGCGGCATAAAGTAGGCGGTATAAATTGCCGCACTTAAGGCAATTGGCACAGCAAATAACATGGCATAAGCTGCCGCTTTAATCGTACCAAACGAAATTGGTACTAATGAAAACTTAGCTTCAAAATCATCGTTACCTGAAGTTGACTGCCAAATGTAGTCAGGCTCAGGGTAACCTTCGTACCACACCTCTTGCCATAACGCTTTCCAAGTCACCTCAGGGTGCTCGTTTTCAAGCTTTAATACCGCTAACCGATTGTTCTCAGCTAAAATTAAGGCATCAGCTCTTGGCGCAATAGCAACCGCATTAGGCGCTTTTTGCGCAATAGCACCGTGCCATAAATCAGCATCACTAGTGGTATAGAAAATCCCCATTTCACCTGTTGGTGTTAAGGTATAAAAACTTTTTCTATATGCTTCCGTGTAAATAGCTACTACTGGTTCTGTCTTACTGGCAGTAAACTGACGAATATTTTGGAACTGACGGCCGTTTTTACCAGCAACTTCAAACCACTGACTCACCTGACCATCACTATCACCAAATAGTACTGAGCTGCCACCTGATAATAATGCCATGCTGGTAATATGAGTGCCGTTGGCAACTACGTTATTAAGTTCGGCTTTTACATCAACTGAGAACTCATCATCTAAATCGTAGACAGTGACTTTATCGCCAACACGAACAAAGGCCATCATTAGATCTGGCGTGATCAAAATATCATCAACACTTGGGCCGTAGAATTCTATTTCTTGATAAACAGCTTCAAAAGCAGCGTCGTAGCTAAAGTCATCATCGGCAACAAAGGTCGTCTTAATGAGTCGTTGATCTTCAGTAAACGCAACAAATACCGCTTTTTCATCGTTCATAGCAAAGCTGATATTTTCTAGTTTACTATTTTGTTCATCAACGGGTAAAAGCTCTTCACCTAGCGGGTAAGCTACTGATGGTGAAATATCACGTTTATCATTTGGATAAATAGATGAAAACTTCGCACGAACTAACTTCACGCCGCCATCAACATCTACTACTAAATATTTGCCGCCAAAACTCGATTTAACTTGAGCAATTTCATTAGTAGTAATCTGTTCAGATAACATTTCACTACCTTGAGCGCGAAAGTCACTTTCAGCCATTTGATAAAAGCTAATGGTGCCTGACGAATCAATTTGATACGCCACTTCCTTAAGCTCATCTAAGCCTGTTGCTAAGATGTCTCCGTTAACTTGCACACTAACTTCATTCACCGGCTCGACATGAGCTGATTCAAAAATTGGCTTAATAACATAAAGCAAATATAAAAAGATTAAGATCAAAGTAAATAGCACCATGACACCTCCAAGGGAGATGAACCATTTCGCTAGCTTATTTTTCAACTGACGTATATCAGCCGATTGAGACGCTATAGACACTCAATTTACCTACTTAATTAAATGGGATTAAAATGAATTGGCGAGCATTATAAGACAGTTATATGACAGTTTTGTGACAGCAAGAGCTTCATCAAACTGTCACAAAAGAAAATTCATCAGTAAAAATGGGCGGTTGATAAAAGCAGAATCGTATTTATCGTGGTGGTAAATGGCCAGTTTTCACCCAAATGGTGCAGCCAGTTTTGCTATAAGGCGTATGTTTACTGTAGGCGGGACTACGCAACCAACTACCAGCTGAATAGCTACCAAATTCATCTTCAAAGATGCCATCGATAACATAAATTTCTTCACCGCCAGCATGAACATGCGGTTTAAAATACGTATTAGGCTGCCATTTAACCAAAGCAACATGTTCGGTACCATAGCTATGTAAGGGTTTAGCAAGTAACCCCTCAACTAAACCAGGCTGCCATGAAAGTTGATGGCTATTAATCGCCAGTTGGTTAGTATCACCTTGCTGAAACTGGTTAAGTTTTACCAATAGCGTGCAACCATCTTTACTGTAAGGTTGATGACGACTTTGCGCAGGATTGCGTAAATAACTTCCTGTAGGATAATCGCCTTGCTCATCACTAAAAGTGCCTTCTAGCACTAAGATCTCTTCACCATTAGGGTGAGTATGCGCATTAAAGTGGCTATTGGCAGCATATTTCACAATGCTAGTAACATGGCCTGACTCTGCAGCTTCCCGCTCTAATTTCTTACGCCAAACGCCTTGAGCAGGCGATGACTCCCAAGGCATCTGCTCAGTATCAATAGCTAACTTTTGCTCAAAAGCTAAATTTAACATTCAATGTCCATAGGTAAATATGGCGTTAACTTAGCGACCATTATTAACCAAAGCTATTTAATAAAAACCAAAGCTATTTAATAAAAAACTTATAAATAAGCTTATGAATTAATTTACCGTATGGCGGAAAAGCTTGCGTTGCTGAGTTAAATTTACCTTTGGCAAAAACCGGCTTCGCTTTACTAAAGGTATAGAAACCCTCGGGTCCATGATAATGACCCATACCTGACGGACCTACACCGCCAAATGGCAAATCATCTTGCGCCACATGCATTGCCGCATCGTTAATACAAACACCACCGGCATGCGTCGCTTTTAACACTCGCTGCTGAACTTCTTTATCATGACTACAAATATATAAGGCTAATGGTCGGTCACGTTCATTAATATAATCAATTGCTTGTTCTAAATTGTCATAGCAAACAATCGGTAACAACGGTCCAAAAATCTCTTCCTTCATTACCGTCATATCATTGTTAACATTCGTTAACAATGTCAGTGGTAATTTACCTGCAGCTAAACATTGTTCAATACTGTCTTTACCTAAGGTTGTAACTTCTGCGCCTTTTGCCTTGGCATCTTCAAGCCATTGACTAAGGCGAGTTAACTGCCCCTGATTAATGATTGCCGTGTAATCATTATTGCTTTCAACACTAGGGTACATTTTTTCAAACCAGTACTGACAAGCAGCAAGCAACTCGTCCTTACGAGCTGTTGGACATAATATGTAATCAGGCGCTACACAGGTCTGCCCTGCGTTGAGAGTTTTACCTAAGATAAATCGAGATACTGCATCTTTCATATTGATGCTGTCATCAATAATCGTTGGCGATTTACCACCTAGCTCTAGTGTTACCGGTGTTAGGTTTTTAGCCGCCGCCGCCATCACTAACTTACCTACGCGTGTTGAACCAGTAAATAATAAGTGATCAAAAGCTTTCGTTGAAAAGTGCGCAGCGACAGATGCACCACCAGCAATTACGCACACTTGCTTTGCATCGAAGGTATTGGCAATTAATTCGGTTAGTACTTGGTTAGTCGCTGGCGTGAATTCCGACATTTTAATCATTGCGGTATTGCCAGCTGCAAGTGCAGTCGCCAGTGGGCCAATTGATAAATACAACGGGTAATTCCATGGCGTGATAATACCTATTACCCCAAGCGGCTGATACATCACGTAAGCTTTGGCTGGCTGAAATAACATACCAACATGACGTTTAGAAGGCTTCATCCACTTTTTTACATGTTTAATGGCGTAATCAATTGCCATTAGCGTTGGCATTAAATCGGCCATTTTTGAGTCATCAACCGAGCGGCAGCCAAAATCGCTATTCAGGGCATCAACTAAAGCATCTTGATGGCTTAACATTGCTGCCTTTAACTTTTGAAGCGCTTCAATTCTCGCTTCAACTGACGGATAAGGTGTACCTCTAAACGCTTGCTTTTGCAGATCAAATAACTGATCAATTTGCTCAATTAAACTGTCATCTTGCGCCTGTGTATAGGTATTTTCCGCCATATTTCTTGCCTTAAATATAAATAAACACCAACTAAGTTACCCAAGGTTACTTAAAGTTCAATGCAAGTTCAACTTTTTTAGTCACCAGTGTAATGCTTAAAATAAAGCGCGTTACTTTCCTTTACCTTACAATAAAATTATTCTACTTTAATGGCGTAAGTCTCGCTTTATACAGGAAATTAAAGTGAATATTGACGCTATTATGTCGACCAAGTTAATTACCCTAAACTTAGACGAAACGCTTGGTCATGCCAAAGCCTTATTTGAGCAACACCCGATTCATCACATTTTAATATTAGATGAGACCAAGCAACTCGTCGGTATAATGACAGACCGAGACTTATATAAACATTTAAGCCCAAGTATTGGCACCGCAAAACAAACCCATGCCGATGCGACAATGTTAAAGAAAAAAGTGCACCTCATTATGACGCGTAACATTATTGCTGCGCCGCCGACCTTACCGGTAAAAGAAGCGCTAGAATGGTTCGATGATAATCATATCTCTTGCTTACCTGTGATTAATAATCAACAACTTGTTGGCATAGTTTCATGGCGTGATATCGTCAAAGTGCTAGCCAATATTCACCGCCAACAACGCAAAAACCAAAGCGCTAGTTAAGTACAAACTTTAATCACAACTTAATAAAAACATGCGTTAAAACGCGAAAAATCAGGGCGTAGAATTTCGCAGCTCCAATACTTTGTTACAACTCTTTGCTTGAAATGGCCGCGCTAAACAACTAAATCTAGCTGCTAAACTTTACTTGTAACAAATTGGTTACTAATTATCGCTGGTAAAATATCGGTTAGAACATGCCGGTTGGAAAACTTTGATTCAAAACCATCGATTCAAAACCATCGCTGACATTAAGGATAAATGGTCAACATGTTTAAATCATTAAAACACCTCGCAGTGCTCATTTTGTCATTAGCCATACTGCAAACAGCTAATGCTCAAAATAGCTCACCATTTCAGGAAGTTAAAGTATCACCCGACGGCAAACACTTAGCGGTTGTTTTGCTCACTGAAGGTAAACGCTCACTTGCATTTATCAATCTAGAGTCAATGCAATATGTTGGCGCAACTAAATTACCAAGACTTAGTGAAGTGGGTGATTTTTATTGGGCTAACAATGAACGCATTTTAGTGAAAGTGTTAAAAAAAGAAGCCTGGCGGAAAGAGTCTATTTACTACGGTGAAATTTTTGCCACCAATATTGATGGCACCAAAGCAGAAATGATCTACGGCTACCGTGCGATATATGACCGCAAAGCACGTGGTGCTGGCTCGAAGTTTAAAAAGAAAGAACCGACGGAAGGCTCTGCCGAAATTATCAATTTATTAGCCAATGACGACCGCACAATCTTAATTAGTTCAACACTGTGGCCAACAGGTATCAAACCTTCTGACACTCGTTGGGTGGATCATGGCGAACGCTCAGCATCACTGCATCGTTTAGATATTTACAATGGTCAGTTTGAAAATAAACGTATTGCTGGAGCACCAGTATCTTACGCATCTATCTTAAGCGACAGCTCAGGTGAAGTGAAAGTAGCCTATGGCCGAGACGCTAAACAGCAATTTTATGTATTAACTGAAGATAATTGGCAACAGATCAATGCTGATACTTTTGGTGATAAATTTACGCCATTAATCATTGATAAAAGCGGAGAGAACTTGCTGGCGTTAGATAACCTAAACCAATCGACCACCAGCTTATTTAGCTACAACTTAGCCTCAGGTGAATATTCAAAAATTACCGACAATAGCCCTGATGACGTAAAAAAAGCACTTATTAGTAACGATGGTCACAGCATATATGCACTTTTGGCAAATTCACCTGAAGTTAACTATGTTGTTCATCAGCTCGACAGTGCTGAAGCGCAAGTGTTTTCAGGTTTACTAAATGTGTTTAAAAACCAACAACTTGAAATAGCCAGTAAAAGCCAAGACGATACAATATTTATTGTTAAAGTGGGTCAGCAAGCAACTAATCAAGAAAATGCTGGATTGAAGTTCTACTTATATAATCGTGCGACCAATAAGTTAGTACCGCTAAGTTAGTGCCACTAAGTTAATAAAAGCTAATAATTAAAATAATTTTTAACCACATAAAAAGAGCACGTTAAGTGCTCTTTTGGTTTCTATATAGTTTCCGCCTTGCCATAGCCTAGTGTTCACATTTAATCGTATTAAGTTCACAACCAGCGCTTCCTTCGAAACAAAATCGCCAACACAACAGTAATCACCAACATAACGCCGAGTAAAATAAAGTAACCATTTTCTGCTTTAAGCTCGGGGATATACTCAAAGTTCATTCCGTAAATTCCAGCTAAGAATGTGAGTGGTACAAACAACGCGGTGATCACGGTTAACACCCGCATAGTTGCATTTAGCTGATGAGAGGTAATCGACATATAACCATCAATTAAATCACTACAAATATCATAATACATTTGCAACAAGCTTAATAAACGCTCAAGACGCTCACGTAGGTCATTAACATTGTGTACTTCTTTTTCTGTAATCAGGTCGGTATCTTCATCTTCCACTAAAATATTTAAGCTATCGCCAATTGCAACATGGTAATTAAATATACGCCTTAGCTTAACTAAATGAGAACGATACAGAGTTAATTCGCGCATCATTTTATCATTACCACTGAGCTGAAATTTATCTTCAATTTGCTCAAGGCTGTGCTCAAATTCGAATAATTGTTTAAGGTAGTTTCCACAGCTGCTATGAAAAATTTTAAGGGCTAAATTAATCGGGCTGCTTGCTAAATATTTAGCGCTGTCTTTATTAAATAAGCTATTTATGGCAATTGAGGCTTTAGGGTGACAAGTAATTAATAACCTATGCCCAGCAAACATACTGACCTGTAAGTGTTCAAATTTTAATTTGTCATGATGGGCAACAAACCCTCGATACAATATAAAAATAAAGTCATCGAACACTTCAATTTTCGGAGGGTGGCGGTCTCGTTGTGCATCTTGAATTGCTAATTCATGGCAACCAAAACGTTCTAGCCACCGTTTCTCTTGCTCACGCTCTACGCCGTTAAGATCTAACCATAATGTTGTCTGCTCGTCATTTTGCCAAACATCAATTAACTCTTCGCCGCCAATCTGCACTGAAGCATCGGTAGATATCAGCATTGCCTTAATCATAACTCCCCTCTTCACAAGCAAGCGTTATCATCAATGATTAATCAATAATATTATCGTGCATTAGTTCAATATTCTCGACCACTTCATCATGATCTTCAAAGTAGGCGATATGAAACATTGCTTCGCCTTCTTGCACTAATGGGATATTTTGTTTGCCAATAATGATCCCAGAAAACTTTGCCTTAAGTTGGCTAATAACATTACCAAAAGGATCGCAGATTTCCGCCAACACATCATTTTTACCTACCTGCTCGCCCAGCTTTTTCTTATCCTTCACTAAACCCGAGGCAGACGCCCGTTGCCACGATGATTTTTTGGCAATAAATGGCAATACTTGTTCTTTTTTAGAGCGGGTTGCTGGCAACATTCCAAGCTTTCTCATCACATTAATAATGCCTTTTACACCAGCCTGAATCGACAGTTCATCAAAACGTAAGGCTTCACCTGCTTCATAAAGTAACACTGGCGTGCCCTCTTCCGATGCCGATTGCCGCAGAGAGCCATCACGAATATTAGCGTTAAGAACCACAGGTACACCAAAAGCCTCAGCCAGTTCCAGAACATTAGCTTCATCAAGGTTTGCTCTAATTTGTGGTAAGTTGCTGCGATGGATGGCGCCAGTGTGTAAATCAATACCGTAGTCACATTGGGAGACAATTTCGGTTAAAAATAAATTTGCTACACGGCCAGCCAATGATGACTTTTCCGAACCTGGAAAACTACGATTTAAATCGCGTCTATCTGGCATATAGCGGCTTTGACTTAGTACCCCATAGACATTCACTATTGGCACCGCCACTAACGTCCCTTTCAAACTTTTCAACGCTTTAGATTTAATAATGCGATGAATAATTTCAACGCCATTTAACTCGTCACCATGAATGGCGGCACTAATAAATAGCGTCGGCCCTTCTCGTTTGCCACGTTGCACATGGATCGGCATAGAAATTTCAGTATCTGTATATAATCTTGCGACTGGGAGCTCTAACTGCTTAGTTTCCCCAGGTTTGACACTAACACCTGCAATGGTTACTTCACTCATAAATTAACCGGTTCCTTTTGTACGGTTTCTGCCTTCTTTTGCATTTTTCTCAATATATTCGATAACCATGCCCGCGACATCTTTTTTTGTTGCACTTTCAATACCTTCTAATCCAGGTGACGAGTTAACTTCCATTACCACTGGGCCGCGTTCGGCTCTTAAAATATCAACGCCGCACATGGCTAAACCCATAATTTTGGCTGAAGCAACCGCAGTAGCGCGCTCTTCTTTGGTTAATTTTACTAATTCAGCACTGCCGCCACGATGTAAGTTTGAGCGAAATTCACCTTCCGCGCCTTGGCGTTTCATGGCGGCGACTACTTTACCACCAACCACTAAACAACGGATATCGGCGCCGCCAGCTTCTTTAATAAATTCTTGCACTAAAATATTGGCTTTAAGCCCCATAAACGCTTCAATAATCGCTTCAGCAGTTTTTGCAGTTTCAGCCAGTACCACGCCAATACCTTGTGTACCTTCCAACAGTTTAATAACCACAGGCGCACCACCAACATTTTTAATTAAATCTTTAATGTTATCGGGTTTACTAGCAAAACCTGTACGAGGCAGGCCAATACCTTTACGCGATAACAGTTGCATAGAGCGTAATTTATCTCGCGAGCGACTAATGGCTACCGACTCATTGACAATAAATGTGCCCATCATTTCAAACTGTCGAACAACGGCTGTACCATAAAATGTGACAGAAGCACCAATACGCGGAATAACCGCATCATATTTAGGTAACTGCTTACCATGATATCTAACTGCTGGCTTACTGCTGGTAATGTCCATATAGCAATGTAAGGTGTCTATTACATCAACTTCATGACCACGTTGCTGCGCTGCTTCAACTAATCTACGGGTGGAATATAAATTTTCATTTCGCGATAAAATAGCAATTTTCATGTCAGCAACCTTCCTTTTTTTATTTAATTTCAATCAATTAGTATAGTATTAGTGAGTATAATAATTATTTCAACGATAATTCATTTAATGTAACTAGCGCGTGTTGATCTTTGTTTTCCCTAATTATTACCAATAGCTTTTAGTCTGCTAGCTATTATTTACGTTTATTTTCTGCGTTGGCATTGGCAATCAGTTGCCTGCTCGGAGGTAGTTAAACTACAATACAGCCAGACAATTTTATTACTCAATAACTGAAGGTTTCTTATGGCATTGCCAGATAAGTTTATCTATTCAATGCACCGCGTTAGCAAAGTGGTGCCACCTAAACGTACAATTTTAAAAGACATTTCATTATCATTTTTCCCTGGCGCTAAAATTGGTGTCCTTGGTTTAAATGGTGCCGGTAAGTCAACACTACTGCGTATTATGGCGGGCGTTGATACCGAATTTGAAGGTGAAGCAAAGGCGTTAGCCGGTACTAACATTGGTTACTTACCGCAAGAGCCTGAGCTTGATGAAAACAAAACCGTACGTGAAATTGTTGAAGAAGCGGTGTCTGTGGTTAAAAACGCCATGGCACGCCTTGACGAAGTTTACGCAGCCTACGCAGAAGAAGATGCAGACTTTGATGCCCTTGCTAAAGAGCAAGGTGAATTAGAAGCTATTTTAGCCAGTGCCGACGGTCATAATTTAGAAAACCAGTTAGAACGTGCCGCTGACGCATTACGCTTACCTGAGTGGGATCAAAAAATTGCCGTACTTAGTGGTGGTGAGCGTCGCCGTGTTGCGCTTTGTCGTTTGTTATTGCAAAAGCCAGATATGTTATTACTGGATGAGCCAACTAACCACTTAGACGCCGAATCTGTTGCTTGGTTAGAGCGCTTCTTACACGATTACTCTGGTACTGTGGTTGCCATTACCCATGACCGTTACTTCTTAGATAATGTTGCTGGCTGGATTTTAGAGCTTGACCGTGGTGAAGGTATTCCATGGGAAGGCAACTATTCGTCATGGCTTGAGCAAAAAGACAAGCGTTTAGAGCAAGAAGCACGTTCTGAAAGCGCCTTACAGAAAACCATTAAGCAAGAACTAGAGTGGGTACGTCAAAACCCGAAGGCACGTCAAAGCAAAAACAAAGCCCGTATGGCGCGTTTTGAAGAGCTTAACAGCCAAGTTCATCAAAAACGTAATGAAACCAATGAGCTATACATTCCACCTGGGCCACGTTTAGGTGACAAAGTATTAGAAGTTAACCACTTAACCAAATCATTTGGCGATCGCGTATTAATTGATGATTTAAGCTTCTCGATTCCTAAAGGCGCGATTGTCGGTATTATTGGTGCCAACGGTGCGGGTAAATCAACGTTATTTAAAATGTTATCAGGCGCAGAGCAGCCAGATTCTGGCAGCGTTGAGCTAGGCGAAACCGTTAAGCTGGCTAGTGTTGATCAATTCCGTGATGACATGAACGACAAGAACACAGTATTCCAAGAAATTTCAGAAGGCCATGACATTATTCAAATTGGCAATTATGAAATTCCAGCGCGCGCTTACTGTTCTCGATTTAACTTTAAAGGCAATGATCAGCAAAAATTTATTGGTGATTTATCCGGTGGTGAGCGCAACCGCGTACATTTAGCTAAGTTAGTGAAAACTGGCGGTAACTTATTACTTCTGGATGAGCCAACTAACGATCTTGATGTTGAAACCTTGCGTGCGCTAGAAGAAGCATTGCTGGAATTCCCAGGCTGTGCCATGGTTATTTCCCATGACCGCTGGTTCTTAGACCGTATTGCCACTCATATCATTGATTACCGCGATGAAGGTCAAGTGAACTTCTTCGAAGGTAACTTCACCGATTACGATGAGTGGCTTAAAAAGACTTTAGGGCCAGAAGCGAATCAACCGCATCGGATTAAATACAAAAAAATTAGTTAATTTTTAATAAATTAAGGCACTTAAGGGTGCCTTTTTTTTTATCTCAGGCTATGCTAAGAATTACGATAACTAAAACTTAGCGACTGAAATGGAAACGTAATGGAAAATAGACGTCAATTCACCCGTATCCTGTTTTCAATAACTGCCTCATTAACGGTAGACGAGCAAGAATATTCCGTTTCAATACACGATATCTCTCTTAACGGTGCCTTAGTCACTGTGCCCGAAGGCAACCCCGAGCTTAAAGGCAAATTAGGTACATTAAATTTTGCGCTTGCCGGAAGTGAAGCCCAAGTCGAAATGCATGTTGCCGTGGTTCATCAAGAACCGGATGTTATTGGCTTGCAATGTAACGCCATTGATATTGACAGCGTCACCCATTTAAGACGATTAGTAGAACTTAATTTAGGCGATGAATCGCAATTAGAAAAAGAACTTTCCCAACTTTCAAAACAACAATAACTTTCCGAGGACCTTTCCATGAATCATATCGTCATTAGTTTTGTCGGCAATGATAAGCCGGGTTTAGTTGAAAAATTATCACGCCTGATTAAAAGCCATAACGGTAACTGGCAAAACAGTAGCCTTCATCATTTAAGTGGCACTTTTGCTGGTGTTATTGAAGTGTCGGCAACAGAAGAAAATATCACTAATTTAGATGCTGCGTTAAAAAGTATTGATGACTTAACCGTTATTAGCCAAATAACAACGCCAGCTACAGAGCAAAGCCACTCATCAATACAGTTAGAGTTAACCGCTAATGATCGCGGCGGTATTGTTCAAGATATTTCGTCGGTAATACATCACCAAGGCGGCAACTTAATTAAATTGGTCAGTAAACAAGGCCCTGCTCCACACACTGGCCAGATGATGTTTAGTGCTAAAGTGCAAGTGACGGTAAATGAAAGCCAAATTGATAGTTTAATTGAAGCGCTAGAAAATATTGCCGACGATTTAATGGTCGACATTTCAAAATAAATTGCACATTTAATATGTGACAGTTTAAAGACAACTTTCGTTAAACTGTCACATTGGCGTTTTACACTAAACGCTTTTCGTATTTTCGAGTGGTATATGAACGATTCCCGCATTTATTTTGATAAAGAACTCAGTTGGTTATCTTTTAATGAACGAGTATTGCAAGAAGCGGCTGATAACAAGGTTCCACTGATTGAACGCATTCATTTTTTAGGAATTTATTCAGCCAATTTAGACGAATTTTTCCGGGTTAGAGTTGCCAATATTCGCCGTAAAATTTTATTGGAAGAAGCCGCTAATGAGGGGGTTTCTGCCCAACAAGCTATTCACCAAAAATTACTTGATGATATTATTGCCAAGGTAAATACCTTAACTGACAAATTTCAGACCATCGCCAATATCGCTTTTGACGAACTAAAAGCGAATAATGTTGAATTACTATTTAACGATGAAAAATCGAAAGTCTTTAAAAAACAGCTTTCCGATCACGAAAAACATTGGCTGAAAACCTTTTTTGACCATCAAGTTATTCGTCATATCACCCCAATCATTATTTCTTCAAATACCCATTTGGTTAATTGCTTAGATGATGACGGTATCTATTTATTAGTTGCGTTAATACAGGGTGAAAATATTCAATATGCGTTAATTGAAATTCCACGTGCAGAAGTCAGTCGTTTTATTTTATTACCGAAAAGTGACGATGCAACGACCCAACGCATCGTAATGCTTGACGATATTGTTCATTACTTTTTAGATGATATTTTCCAAGGTATTTTTGAATACGAAGATATGGACGCTTATTCAGTTAAACTAACGCGCGATGCTGAATATGATCTTGACGATGAAATTGATCAAAGCCTGCTAGATAAAATGTCCAGAGGGTTAAAACAACGGCTGAAAGCGGCACCATCGCGCTTGGGCTTTGACCTGCATATGCCAGAATATATGGTGCGGTTTTTACGTAAAGCGTTAAAAATTAAAGACGAAAATAACTTAGTGCCAGGTGTGCGCTATCGCCACTTTAAAGACTTTATTAGTTTTCCTAATTTAGGCGATAGATCGTTAGAACGACAAAGCATTAACGCCTTAGATTCACAACGTTTCCTCGCTTTTAATAACGCGTTTGACGCCATTCGCCACCAAGATGTCTTGGTGTATTACCCTTATTATAAGTTCCGTCATTTTACCGAATTCCTTCGACAAGCTTCGTATGATCCACTAGTACAAAGCATTAAAATCAATATTTATCGGGTTGCGAAAAATTCCGAGATTATTCACTCGCTCATTGAAGCGGTAAAAAATGGTAAGAAAGTCACTGTTGTAGTAGAGCTACGCGCACGTTTTGATGAAGCAGCTAATATTGCTTGGGCTGAGCGTATGAAAGATGCCGGCATTAATGTTGAATTCGGTATTGAGTCGCTGAAAGTACATGCAAAATTATGTATTGTTTCTCGCATTGAGAATGGCCAAACCGTGCGTTACGCCCATGTTGGCACAGGAAACTTCCATGAAAAGAACGCCCGTATTTATACCGATTTTTCATTATTTACTAAGCACAAAGAAATCACCCAAGAAGTCGATAATGTCTTTTCATTTATTGCCCACAGCTATAAGCGTTTCCGCTTTAGTCACTTAATTGTATCGCCGCTGACCTCTCGCCGACGTTTATACCAACTTATTGATAATGAAATTGTGTCTGCTAAAACAGGTGATGAAGCTAGTATTACTTTGAAAATAAATAACTTAGTAGATAAATGCTTAATTGACCGCTTATATAAAGCCAGCAATGCTGGTGTAACGATTAATATTATCGTCAGAGGCATGTGTTCGTTAATTCCACAGCTGCCTGGCATCAGTGAAAATATTAAGATTATTTCAATTGTCGATCAGTTTTTAGAGCATCCTCGCGTCATGGTCTTTCATAACCATGGCGACCCAACGGTTTTTATAAGCTCCGCTGACTGGATGGAACGTAATATTGATGAACGCGTTGAAGTTGCCTGCCCGATTTATGATCCAGCACTTAAACAACGCATTATTGATTTATTATCGCTACAGTTAAAAGATAACCAAAAAGCTCGTGTGATTAATCAATCTCAAGACAATACTTATGTTAAACAAGGCAAAAAAGTACCAATGCGTTCGCAATTGGCAATTTATGATTACTTAAAAGCACAAGAGCAAGCCGATAAAGCGTTACTGCAACAACTAGAATAGCTGTGCTAATGCTAAAGCAAAGAGCAATTCAGATGAACGAAAAGAGCCAATTAAATCAAGCGTCTAATGCTAGCCAAATAGGTCAAGTAAGCCAACTTGAAGATCCGACACATATTATTGAAACCAGCCATATTGGTGCGTTGGATATTGGCTCGAATAGTTTTCATTTTGTATTCGCTCGCATAGTAAATAACAACTTGCAGATCTTACATAGCGAAAAATATCGAGTAAAACTGGCACAAGGACTAGACAGTAATTTTGTCTTAGATCAAGCAACCATAGACCGAGGCATAGCCACGTTAGCTGAACTCAGTGAACTTACCCAGCAACTAACCCCTGATAACTTCAGGGTTGTTGCTACCTACACGTTGCGTCAAGCCGTCAACGCCAATCAATTTTTAACCGCCGCCGCTAAAGTATTCCCATTTGATATTGAAATTATTTCAGGCCACGAAGAGGCGCGATTAATATATCAAGGCGCCGCTCATTATTTGCCGCCAGATATTCAGCGATTAGTGATAGATATTGGTGGTGGTAGTACTGAATGCGTGATTGGTATAAATCTCGAGACCAAACGGCTAACCAGCTTAAATATCGGTTGTGTTAGCTTTGAGTCGTTATATTTTGCTGATGGCACGATTTCCGCTGTCGCCTTTAACCGCGCAATATTGCACGCCAAGCAAGAAATTGAATCTCATGTAAAACGATTTAAAACAGCCGGCTGGCAAGAAGTTATTGGCACATCTGGCACGTTAAAATGTATTTACAATCAACTCAACCAAATCAGAGGGCATGAACAAGCCTTTACTCTTGAAGAGTTATATCAGTTTCGCCAGATACTTATCGACTTTGGTGATGTTGAGCATATTAATTTACCCAATTTAAAAGAAACGCGGCGCAACATTATTGCCCCAGGTTTGGCTATATTAATTGGCGTTGCAGAAATGTTAGGCGCAGGGCCTATCACCTATTGTGATTACTCATTACGTGAAGGCGTGTTATGTGAACAGTTAGATGCCAAACAATTTAAAGATGTTCGTGAGCGAACCATCAACAGCCTTGCCACTCGATTTAATATTGATTTACAACAAGTTGACAATGTCTGGCAAACAGCAGAGAACCTATATCAATCAGCAAAATCAACTTGGGAAATCGATAAAAAAATCTATCATCAATTACTGTTTTGGGCCGTTAATTTACATGAAATAGGCTTTGATATTAACCCGTCAGCGTACCATAAACATGGGCATTACATTCTAAGCAATGCCGATTTACCGGGCTTTACACTTGAACAACAAACAGCAATAGCTTGGCTGGTGGGCAATCAGCGTAAAAAAATTCAATTTAATGAACAATTACAATGCTATACCTTAAAACAAAGTGCACTTAACAAGCTATTAGTAATTATTCGATTAGCCATTATCTTGAATCAACAGCGACAACTTACCGAGCAAATTGCTGCTGAATTTAATGTCACCACACAAATGGCGGTACTTTTGTTTGATTCAGGCTGGCTGGCTGAAAAACCGTTATTTGAAGCAGACTTATTACAAGAGCACAAACAGCTGACTCAACTAGGTATTGATTTAAGTTTTGGTTAGGTTTTCGAGTAATAAATGTGATAAATAAGCTCGAATTCAATATGCCAGTTTTAATTATTAGGCCTCAATCAAAGTTGATAGTTAATATCCGCTTTTCGCCCCATTATGTGTCGTTCGGTCATTTTTTTAAAGTGACTCATAAAATTATAATAACAGACATTTAATCTTTCTATCTTCAGAACAAAAGGTAGTTAGAAAATAAAATGATTTATGGCACCTAATCAAATCAACGGCGTTGTCCGCAATATCCCCGAATTTTACGAATTATTCAACGTACAACCCGATGATGCTTTGTACTTAAAACCAGAAGAAAGAGTAAAAATTTGGTAAATAACTTAACAAGCCCGTTAAATAAGAACGGGCTTGTTACTTACGGTGAGCTTGGCATGCAAAAATAGCTCTGCTGAAAATCAACAGAGCTATTTTTAATAGATAAGATTACCTAATCGCCTTAATTTATCACTTTAGTTAAACAATTAAAGAGTTTGCGCAAATTTAAGACCAGCTGCAAAAGCAAGTTTTGCATCCATACCGCGTGCATTTTCAGCTGCGCCAATTACATGTACTTTCATACCTGTGTCGGCTAGCTGCTCAGCTAAATCGTTACGTGATTTTTGACCTGCACAAACGATAACAGTATCAACATCTAATACCTTATCTTCGCCTTTATGGGTAATGCTAACTTTATTGGTGTCGACCTGATTAAACTGCACACCGCCCCACATAGTGACATTACGCTTTTGTAATACTGTACGATGGATCCAACCTGTGGTTTTACTTAAATCGGCCCCCACTTTCATATCGCGCACTTCTAACATATAGATTTCGCGATCTACTGTTTCCATCGCTTTCGGCTGAACAACCCCACCGCGAACTTCAAAGTTGCTATCAACACCCCACTCGGCCATAAACTCTTTTTTAGTTTGCTGTTTGTGGCTTTCTGGCTCTGTTAAAAATTCAGCAACGTCAAAACCAATAGGGCCTGCGCCGATAATAGCAACGCGCTTACCAACTTCTTTCCCTTCAACTAACACATCAAGGTAATTAAGGTATTCTGCATTTTCAGTACCTGGAATTGGTGGCGTCCATGGGTTAACACCAGTGGCTACAACTACATCATCATAACCTTCGGCAACCAACTGCTGTTTAGTTGCCGTTTCATTTAAACGCACAGTTACGTTTGCTTTATCAAAACGGTTACGGAAATAGCGCAGCGTTTCATAAAACTCTTCTTTACCCGGAATACGAGCGGCAATTTCAAATTCACCACCTAAGGTGTCGCGCGCCTCAATTAAGGTCACTTTATGACCGCGCTCAGCAGCAACAGCGGCAATAATCATGCCCGCAGGACCTGCACCAATCACCGCAATATTACGTGGTTCAGTGGTAGGTTGTGCTTCAGGCTCATACTCTTTACACGCCAATGGATTAACCAAACAAGTAGTTAACTTGCCTTCGAACACCTGATCAAGACAGCCTTGGTTACAGCCAATACAGGTATTAATTTCCTGTGCTCGCCCTTGCTCGGCCTTAATCACAAAGTCAGGATCTGCTAGGAATGGACGCGCCATTGAGACCATATCGGCTTGCCCACTCGCTAAAATTTCTTCAGCTACTTCTGGCGTATTAATGCGGTTACAAGTAATCACCGGCACTGAAACTTCTTTTCGTAATTTGGCAGTAACACCAGTAAACGCCGCCCGAGGCACACCTGAAGCAATCGTAGGTATACGCGCTTCATGCCAGCCAATACCGGTATTAATAATGGTTACGCCCGCTTGTTCCACTTGCTTGGCAAGCTCTACAACTTCCGGCCAAGTGCTACCACCTTCAACTAAATCAAGCATCGAGAGTCGATAAATAACGATGAATTCATTGCCTACCGCTTCACGAACACGACGAAGAATTTCTAATGGGAAACGAATACGGTTTTCAAAACTCCCCCCCCAACGGTCCGCACGGTGGTTAGTTTGCTGAGCAATAAATTGGTTAATTAAATAACCTTCAGAGCCCATGATTTCAACGCCATCATAACCTGCTTTTTGCGCCAGTACTGCCGAACGCACATAATCTGAAATCTGCTGTTCAATATCTTCTTCAGTTAATTCTTTCGGGGGAAACGGATTAATTGGTGCCTGAACAGCCGATGGTGCCACAAGCGCTTTGGTATAGGCATAACGACCGGTGTGCAAAATTTGCATACAAATTTTACCACCAGCTTTATGAACAGCATCGGTAACAATTTTGTGATCCGGCACTTCTTTGTCATCATCCATACAGGCGGCGCCTTCAAATACTACACCGCTGCGATTTGGCGCAATACCACCCGTAACGATCATACCAACACCACCTGCTGCACGTGCGGCATAAAACTTGGCTAGCTTTTCATACCCACCTGGAATTTCTTCCAAATTGGTATGCATTGAGCCCATTAAAATGCGATTTTTTAACGTAGTAAAACCAAGATCTAAAGGCTTTAAAATATTAGGGTATTGCGTAGTCATAACGGCACCGTCGATATTCAGTTATAGAATGAATGTAGCTTAAATTTTTGGTCAAAATAGCAACCAATATTGACAGTGTCAAGATTAAATTAATGGCCAGTTTGCTATACCAAGTATTTACACGGTAACCACAAGCAATAAACCCTATAAAAACTATAATGTTAGATATTCAGAACAGAAACAGATAGCGGATATTGATATTGAGCCTTTGATACAAGAAAAAAGGAAAACGGTCTAATTAAAATGCAGGCAACAAAAAAGGCCAGCATTGCTGACCTTTTGTTTAAGTTAGTTTCGCAGGAGCGATTATAAACCTAACTTTTTAAATTCTTTTTCTACAACCGATGCAGGAAGTGGAATGTAACCATCTTTCTCAACAATTTTTTGACCTGATTTTGATAAAACCATTTTCAAAAATTCAGCTTCCATTGGTGCTAGTGGCTTATTAGGGTGCTTGTTTACATAAACATAAAGGTAGCGAGATAATGGGTACTTACCTTGAATCGCATTGTCCATATTTGCTTCAACGTAGTCAGTACCTTTTTTAGCTAATGGTAATGCACGCACACCAGACGTTTGGTAACCAATGCCTGAATAGCCGATACCATTTAATGACGCTGATACTGATTGTACTACTGACGCAGAGCCAGGTTGTTCGTTAACGGTATTTTTAAAGTCACCTTTACAAAGTGCTTTTGACTTAAAGTAACCGTAAGTACCTGATACTGAGTTACGACCATATAATTGGATATCTTTACCAGTCCACTCACCAGTTAAACCTAAGTCACCCCAACGATCAGCGTCTTTTTCTGCACCACATTTACGGTTGCTAGAGAAAATTGCATCTACTTGCTCGATGTTTAAACCTTCAATTGGGTTATCTTTGTGAACAAATACCGCTAATGCATCAATTGCTACGCGAACTGCTGTAGGCTTGTAACCGTAACGCTTTTCAAATGCTTCAATTTCACGAGACTTCATTTTACGGCTCATTGGGCCTAAGTTTGAAGTTGCTTCAGTTAATGCTGGTGGCGCAGTAGAAGAGCCAGCAGCTTGAATTTGAACGTTAACATTTGGGTAAGTACGTTTAAACTCTTCAGCCCAGAATGTCATCATGTTTGCTAATGTATCAGAACCTACTGATGATAAGTTGCCTGAAATACCACTAACTTTAGTGTACTCAGGTAAGTCTTTATCAATGGCAAAAGCAGAAAAACTAACTAAACCGGCTAAACTAATTGCGCTTAAAGCACGTTTAAAACTCATAATCATCTCCAATGAGCGTGTAATGTGTAATACCAATAACTTATTAACTCTTTTTTGTTTCTTCCCTTTGCTTAAAAGCGAAGTTCAAGAGTGTAACAAATCATTTGTATGTAAGATTTGTGACTACTATATAAAGCAATTGTGACAATTATATTTCCACTTTATGACACTTATATTACAGACAAAGAGATTTAATGAGTGATTTTGAGCAAAGCTGTTTTGCTAAGCCGGTGATGTGTGGTGAATGGGAAACGATAAACTAAGCAATGGTAGCATTGAGCCTCCATTGCTTGTTTTAAACATCTAAAGTGTAACTACCGAACTTTCATCAAAAGTTATTGAAAATTCACTACCTTGTTGCCAGCGACTGTCAATGATTAGCTCAGCGTTATGATGATGAAGTACATGTTTAACGATGGCTAAACCTAAACCTGAGCCACCTGTATTTCGTGATCGTGACTTATCAACGCGATAAAAACGTTCGGTTAAGCGATTAACATCTTCCGGTCGAATACCCGGCCCATTGTCTTTGACCGAGAATTTAACTTTGCTGCCAAAGCGCTGCCAAATCACATCAATTTTACCATTGGCTTGCGTATAGGAAACGGCATTTGAAATTAAGTTAGCAAACGCACTTTTAAGTTCAGTATCTACTCCTAACACGCCAATTGAAGAGTCAATACTTGATTGTATATCATGATGTTTTTCCTGATTAAGCCAATTAGCATCTCGCAATAATTGTTGAATTATTTCAGGTACGTTAAGCACTTGCTTAACTTCATTTTCAGTATTAACTTCAACACGCGATAACACTAATAATTGCTCAACCAAGCGATCCATACGAGAGACTTGCCCTTCAATCACTTTAATTGCTTGATGCCATTGCGGCGCCAAACCACTATCCGGCGTGTTCATCATCTCAACATAACCGCGCATTACGGTAAGTGGGGTCTTAAGCTCATGGGAAACATTAGCCACAAAGTCACGGCGCATTTCTTCAATACGATGTATTTTACTGACATCTCTCGCCAATAATAGCAACGCATCCTGGCCATAATCCATAAAGCGCAACTCTAGTTGAATGTCGGCATTTACTGGCGCAGGCAACAGACAAGGGCTATCAAAACGGGCTTTTTCTATGTACTCAGAAAACTCTGGCGCACGTAATAAATTATCAATGCGCTGCCCTTCATCTCCAGGCCAGCGAATGCCAAGTAATTTAATGGCGCGCTTATTCGCCCACTGAATAGTTAAATCATGCCCAAGAACAACGCCAGCATCAGGAATTGCGTCAGCACCATCACGGAAACGACGAATACGCTCACTTAAGCGTTTTTGCTTTCTTCGGTGCTTTTTAACGAGCTTGTCTAAACCGTCAAATATACACCCCCATGTGCCTTCTGCCTGCGGCGGGGAGATAGATTTGGTTTTCCAAAGCCAATCAGACAACAATAAAATGTATTTATACTGATATATAATGACAGCCAATGCTGCAATTAACATCACAAGAAAAACGTGCCCTACTAGAAAGCCTAGTAAGGCACTGATAGAAAAGAGAATTGTCAGTCGCTGAATAATTTGACTGACAGATAATTTAATTGGCATACCGCTAGTTTAGTACCTTCCCGGAAAAACGATAACCAGCACCTCGAACCGTTTGAATAAACTCTTCATGACCTTGACCTGAAATCGCTTTTCTTAAACGTCGAATATGCACATCTACGGTACGATCTTCGACATAAACATTTGTTCCCCATACATTATCTAGCAATTGCTCACGAGAATAAACACGTTCTGTATGAGTCATAAAGAAATGGAGTAAGCGAAACTCTGTTGGACCTAAATCTAAATCATTACCTTCAATAGTAACACGGTGTGCAACTGGGTCGAGTTTCATCCCATGAAACTCAATCGCTTCTTCTAATGCTGTTGGCGATACTCGGCGGATCACCGCTTTGATGCGAGCGATAAGTTCTTTAGGTGAAAATGGTTTAGTCACATAATCATCAACACCAGCATCGAAACCTTTCACTTTATCTTCTTCGTCAGCTCTTGCGGTAAGCATAATAATAGGAATATTACGGGTGTATTCATTTTGCTTTAAGGTTTTTGCTAATTTTACACCTGTACCCCCCGGTAGCATCCAGTCTAACAGCACTAAATCAGGATAGGGTTCAACAACTTTGGTCATAGCTTGATCAATGTCATTGGCCTCAACTGCATTAAAGCCATTTTGCTCTAGCACAAAAGTAATCATTTCCCTGATAGGAGCTTCGTCCTCAACCACTAAAATTTGTCTATTCATTCAAAATTACCTGAGATATTGTAATCAACCTTAGATATGTAGACGCTATTATTTATCATTATGACAATTTAACCGGCAAATCACTGCTTCAAGCTGCATTGAGATATGCTAAATACTGACTTTCTATTCAACCTTAGTAGAAAAAAGTTGATAAGTTAGACGCTCAACATTCCTAATAAATAAGAACATTGTGATAAAGTTTAATTACACTTTTATGACATAAACCAGATTATTTGCAATCAAAATGTCATAAGCCCTCATAAAAGTGAAAAAGTCGCACGAATGCGACTTTTTAACAGCTAATTGTTGTTAGCTTAAAACTTATATTCAAGACCAACGGCTAAATAATCTTGGTCTGCTTTAGAGTCCATGTCATAAGTGGTATAGAAAGCGAACAGCTTAGTATTTTTTGCTAACGCGTAATCTGCACCAATTGTTGCACCAAATTTATCATCGCCACCATCAGTGTTCGCAGTTTGCACTTGTGCTTTTAACGCCAACTCTTTAGTTAAACCGTATTTAGCTGACACTAAGAAACCATCAGTGTCTACACCAGTATCTTGATTTTCTTGCGTTTGCGCCATTGCACCTAAAGTAACACCTGCCACTTTACCTTGAATTACAGCACGAACAATATCATAACCTTTTACATCAGAGTCCATAGCAATTGCTGCGTAGATCTCAGATTTTTTAAGAGATGAATCACCGTAAGTGATTGATGCAGAAATAGCATCATCAGCATCAACACTGTCTTCAGCAACATACGTTAAACCAAACTGGAAGCCACTGAATTTTGGTGATTTATAAGTTAAGGTATCAGCCATACGGTTTTCGCCTTTCCATAACACATTAATATCACCGTTTAGATCGCTGAATAACTCTACTTTACCTTGTGACTGTTTTAGTACGGTGTCATTTTTACCGATTAATACTTCACCGAAAACGCCTTGTAGACCAACATATTGGTTACGCGCAGTGATGTTATCTTCACTGTCGCCGTCCATATCTACACCAAATTCAGCTTTATAAACAGCAGTTAAACCGTTACCTAATTCATGAGTACCTTTAAAGCCAATACGAGAGTTATTGCTCTTAATTTCAGAATAAGAGCCTTCGCCATCGTCAGAGTTTTGAATTGTGACATTAGCTTTACCGTAAATATCAATCGATGCAGCACTTGCTGCGAACGAAGATGCTGAAAGGATTGCTAACGCTAGCATGTGTTTAGTGAATTTCATGTTTATACCTTTAATGTAAAGAGGTCATTTAATTGCCGCGCATTGTGACAACCCAATATGACACTTTTATTACAGTGTGAAATAAAGTTGAAAGTTTTATTATTTTTTTTTGTAACTTTTGTTTCTTTTCTGTTTCATTTGTGTGACTTCGTGTGACTTTGTATTAGTCACTTTGCCATTGCTAAATATAGACTAGGTTTTAAAATAATCCCTAATGTCGATGTTAAAACAGCGACTTAACTAAAAAAGCTGTCAAGCTCAGCTAAACTAGGTAGTATAAGCTTGAGCTCTAACATAAAAATAAAAAATAGGCGTGCAATGAAAGTCACCAGCATATCCAGAAAACTGTTATCTAGAGTGTTGTCTCTCTATTTCCTGTTAACGTTACTTGTTACAGGTGCACAGATTTTTGCTGAATACTTTAATGCGAAAAGCCATATCAATAGTGAATTATTAACTTTAGAAAAAACCTTTAGTGGCAGTTTAACGCGAGCGGTATGGGAGCTAAATACCCAACAAGCCATCGATATCGCCGAAGGGTTAGTAGCTATTCCTATGATTAAAGGGATTAAAGTTACCGATGAAAATAACCAAGTAATTACCCAACTTGGCGAAACCGGTGATGATACCGCGTTTAACTATAACAATAATAACGGCGAGGTTAATGGTGGTAGCACCACAAATATGAGCTCAGTATCGGGCAATTTGTTTGGTCATACTTTTCCATTAATATTTGAATTCTCTGGACGTACGACTCAAGTCGGCTCGGTGACCTTACTTTCAAGTAACGAGGTTATTTTTAACCGGATAGAAGTCGGCTTATACTTTCTAATCGGCAATGCCATGGTAAAAACCGCGGCATTAATATTCTTATTTAGCTTAGCGTTTAATAAATTACTTACCGCGCCATTAAATGAATTGACCGAACAAATTAATCAATTAGATCTAGAAGATCCCGAAGCATCCAAACTTCATTCAATGAACTTTGAAAAGAACGAATTAAATATCCTCGAAGATGCATATAACAACTTAATTGATGAATTAGTGCTGTTTAAAGAAAAACTCGCGTTGGCACAAAGTGATATTGTTGCCGCTAACCAGCAGCTTGATGAACAAAACTTATTGTTAGAGCAAGAGGTTGCGAAAAAGACGTCGTCGCTTAGTACCACAATGTTAAAAATGGAAATGCAGCAACGAGAGTTACTAAAACAGCAAGACCAACTTAAAGAAGAAAATAACCGACGTCGTCAAACAGAAAGCACCTTAATTCATACTAATAAAGATCTAAAAGCATCGATTAACGAACTGAATAAAGCACAAGAGCGCTTATTAGAAGCTGAAAAAATGGCCGTATTAGGTAATTTGTCAGCCGAAGTTACCCACGAAATTAACACGCCAATCGGTGTTGCCATTACCTCTACCACCTATTTAGCCGATGCGTTAGAAGCGTTACGGGAAAGTATGAATAGCCAATCCATGACCAAACGAGGCTTGGAAGATTTTATCGATAATGCTAACCGTAGTGTAACACTGATGGTTAACAACTTAAGCCGCGCATCTGAGCTTATTTCAAGCTATAAACAAGTCGCAGTTGACCAAACCAGTGATAAAATTAGGCAAATAAATATTGCTAAATATATTGATGAAGTCATTCAGTCACTACACCCGAAATTAAAGAAAACCACCCATAGCGTTAAAGTTAATTGCCCTGATGATATTAATATGTTCGTGCACGCAGGTGCTATATCGCAAATATTAACTAACTTAATTATCAATTCAATTATTCATGGTTTTGAAGGAAAAAACCGCGGTGAAATTAGAATTGATGTCAATTATCAAAACGACCTTTTACACCTCAAATATCGCGACAATGGTATAGGTGTAGCCCCCGAAGTATTGCCCAATATTTTTGAACCTTTCTATACCACTAAAGCAGGTGAAGGAGGCTCAGGACTGGGTACCCACATCATTTATAACCTGGTAACAGACACCTTAAATGGCACAATTGTCGCCAGCAGTGAGCAAGGTAACGGCCTTACGTTTGATATCGAATTTGGCAATATGCGCTAAGCTAAAGTGCCGCTGCCATTATAATAAAATAATTGCCCCTTTCTAATTACCTTTAGCTAATGATCGATAGCATTAATTAAGGTATGATGCCGTCCGTTTTATTATTCAAATTATGTTAAAGGAACGCTTACATGTGGTTTAAAAACCTTTATTTTTTCGCCTTTACCCGTCCATTCAAATGGACCGAACAAGAGCTTGAGCAACATTTATCCGAGCATCCTTTTACCCCTTGTAAGTCAACGGAACAATCACATTTTGGTTGGGTAAATGCCTTAGGGAAGCATGGCAACACCTTAGTACATGCAGCCAATGGCAGTTACCTATTATGTGCTCGCAAAGAAGAGAAAATTTTACCCGCTCCGGTGATTAAGGAAATGTTAGAGGAGCGCTGCGCTAAACTAGAAGAAGAGCATGGTCGCAGTGCCACCAAAAAAGAAAAAGAACAATTTAAAGAAGACATTACCTTTGAATTATTACCAAGAGCTTTTAGCCGTTTTAGCGATACCCGTGGTTATATCTCGCCACAGCATAATTTAATTGTCGTTGACTCAAGTTCTCGTGGCAAAGCAGAAGATTTCTTAGCATTACTGCGTAAGGTGTTAGGTACATTACCTGTGACTAGTTTTAGTCCAGAGCAAGCACCAGATGAAATTATGACTGACTGGATCACCGAGCAAAGCCTTGGTGAAAACTTCCAGCTAGGTATGGAAGCCGAGTTTAACGCCTTAGGTGATGATGGCGCGGTTATTCGCGTTAAAAACCAAGATTTATTAAGTGACGAAATTAAAGTGCACATCGATGCTGAAAAATTCGCAACGAAAATTGCTTTAGAGTGGGACGAAGCACTTTCATGCATGCTGTGTGATGATTTAGCCATTAAGAAATTGAAGTTTTTCGACGTATTACATGAACAAAATGATGACATCGACAAAGATGATATTGTTGCTCGACTAGACGCTGACTTTGCCTTAATGACTGGTGAAATTAACCGCTTTATTGTCGACTTACTCGCACAATTCTCGTTAACAACAAATAGTTATATAGAAGAAGAGTAAGTTAATTTATTTTATTGATAACTCATTGATAATGTATAGATAACTTATTGATCTGTTATTGAAAAAAAGCCAGTGTTATTTCTAACACTGGCTTTTTTATGCCTGACGCTAAATATTTAAAGCTATGCCTTTAAATTAGCTTTTTTAAGTTAGGTTAGGTTTTATATTGACCAACAATGGCTTCAAGTTCAACCGCAATATCATTTAGCTTAGCACTAATTGACGCTGCCTCTGTTGTACCGTTTGCGGTTTCTTCGGCCACCATCACAATCTGATGAACATTTTGGTTTATCGTCTCTGACACCATAGTTTGCTCTTCTGCTGCCGTTGCGATTTGATTATTCATATCGTTAATCGTAGTTACAGAGCCTTTGATTTCACGAAGCGCTTCGTCAACTTTACCGGCTTCACTTACCGTATGCGTACTTTGTTCACTAATTTTGGTAATCGCCGTAACCGCCTGACCTGTGCCATTTTGCAATGTCACTATCATTCGTTGAATTTCATCGGTACTACTAGCCGTGCGAGCAGCAAGCGTGCGAACTTCATCAGCAACAACCGCAAAACCGCGACCTTGTTCACCTGCGCGAGCCGCTTCAATCGCGGCGTTTAACGCCAATAAATTAGTTTGTTCGGCAATGCCGCGAATAACTTCAATTACCCCACCAATATTTTTTGATTCTTCGCCTAATTGCCCAATGACCTGCACACCTTCATCGACTTGAACGCCAAGGCCATTAATCACCTGAATGGTACCGTCTAAAATATCAGACGCGTCAACCACTTGTTGTTCCGCTTCCTGTGCCGCTTTTGCGGCATTGCTAGCACTTTGTGCAACATCTAAAGCCGTTGCCGACATTTCATTCATTGCCGTTGCCACCTGATCACTTTCAGCGTGTTGACGGTTTACTCCATCTTCTGCTTGCGCCATCAGTTCGCTTAAGTTAACACTTGATTGCGTTAACACTGATACTGAATTATGAACTTCTCTAACTAAATGCGAGATTTTGTCAGCAAACACATTAAACGCTGTAGCTAATGCGCCAAGCTCGTGACCAACGCTAGTATCTAAGCGTTTAGATAAATCACCATCACCATTGGCTATTTCATCTAACGCGGTAACCACATTGTTTAGTGGTGTGGTAATTGTTTGGCTTAATTTTAGTGCCGCACCTGCCATTACCACCAAAATAACAACGGCAAAGATTAACGAGCTAATGATACTTGCTTGCAATGTTTCATTATTTGCCTCATTAAGCGCGTCTAACTTTTTCTGTAAATCGTCGATATAAAAGCCGGTAGCGATAACCCAATCGGTACCTGGGATCATTGCCGCTTTGGCAATTTTAGGCGATGGTACTGTGCTGTTAGGTCGCGGCCAATTATATTCAACATAACCACCGCCCTTTTTAGCGATATCTATATATTCCCTAACAAGAAAGCGGCCTTCTTTACTCTTGCTGTCGATAAAGTTTTTACCTTCACGCTCTGGTTGGTCAGCACTAACAACTTGCGTACCTGAGGTATCGTAAACGAAGTAGTAGTTAGCATTTCCTTCATAACGTAGTCGACGTAAAATAACCTTTTTAGCTTCATCATCTTCTACGCCTGCAATTGAGGTAATGGCTAACTCAATAAAGGTATCAAGCTGCTTTTTACTTTCGCCATACAATGAAGCTTGCATTTGCGCTTGGCTTAAATCACTTATTTCCTTGTTATTCATCGCCGAAAGAATACTAAGAATAGTGACGGATATTGCCAGTGGAATTATCGCTAATGCGATTATTTTCGATTTGATCGACAAGTTGAGCATTCGTTTTCCTTACTCTCTATAATGTTACAGCTAGAGCGTGTTTATTAGAAATTATTGAATTTTTTTATTATTAACTTTCTTACCTTGCTTACCTTACTTACCTTACTTACTTGAACGCAATGCAATGCAACTGGTAGAACAGTTGTAAAGTATAATGACACTTGTATGTGACAAAAAAACTAAATTATTCATTTACCGAATAAAACGGGTGAATTTAAAAGCAGATTATCAAGGCTAAAAGTTTAGTTTATGTATGGAGTTGGTTAGCAAAAGGTCGAAGGTAGGAGATAATTAAACAAACGCCAGCTAATATACTGGCGCTTTACTTAACTACTTTAATTACCAACTTTAAATTAAATTAATGTGGTGCTTTTGTATTGGTTTAACGGTTAACAACCTAGTATTTAAATTAGGTGAACATGGCTCGAGCATGCTCGTACATTTCTTTAAATTCTTCACTGTCCATAAAATCTTCGCTAGGCAAAATATCTTTCTCTACATAGCTACGCAGCAATGCTTCTTGCGTAGACTGATTTTTAAATATGCCATGATATACCGCGCCTGCACGTATAAAGTCTAAGTAATGCGCTTCTTCCGGTAATACCGTCAAGTTACTCCAGTTCTCGACTAACTGTGTCATTTCATCTGAGAACCCCCACGCTTTGGTAACTTCTGCGCCAATTTTATTGCCAAGTTTTAAAATAGCGTGTTGTAAAAACGTTGGGTTAGCAAAAACATCCGGATGTTTTTCTGCCTCGGTTAATATGGGTAACACACCAACGTTATGAATTAACGCGGCTAATGTCAGGGTATCTAAGGTTAAATGAGTACGCTTGTGTAATTTCAAATAAAAGGTCATCAGGGCAACTGCCACCGAAGCAACATCAACAGTTTTTTTCCATGATTTGTCTAAATACATGGCAACAATATCATTTTCTGAGACAAACATTTGTTCAACTGCCATTGCCGTAGCAATACTTTTTATCTGTCGTAAGCCAATGCGCGTAACAGCCTGAGCAACGGTTTCCACTTTTACTGAGCGCCCGATAATTGCACTATTGGCAACTCTGATCATACTCAAGGATAAAGCAGCGTCATGGGCAATTATATCGCCCATTTGATGTAAATTAATTTCGGGATCGTCTGCCGCTGACCTAACCCTTAACGCGATTTCGGGCAGGGTTGGTAACACTAATGCGTCATGTTTGATTTTCTCAGTGAGAATTGTATACAGCGCGTTCTCTGTTGACATGAATTATCCTTATTATTGATAGTGTTAAATAAAAAATAGCACAAAACTAATTGAGTGGCTTATTTAGTTACATCGTTATTTAACATGGTAGTTTAGTTAACAGAAATTACTAACCTTGTTGAGCAAAAAACTTTATTTGTAAAAGTTGATATGAATCAAGCTAACGTTAGATATTCGTACTAAGCACAGGGATTTGATTGCACTCAACTAGCTAGAAACTAAAATGCGTTTCATTAATCATTGAATAATTTTTAGCTAATTTAACTATGTTTACCCCTGAATTACTTTCCCCCGCTGGAAGCCTTAAAAACATGAGATACGCCTTTGCCTACGGTGCCGATGCCGTTTATGCTGGGCAGCCTAGATACTCACTGCGCGTACGCAATAATGAGTTCAATCATGAAAATTTAGCCATTGGGATTAATGAAGCACATGCGTTAGGTAAACAGTTTTATGTGGTTAATAATATTGCGCCGCACAATGGCAAATTAACAACCTTTATCAAAGATTTAACCCCAATCATCGAAATGAAACCCGATGCCATGATCATGTCTGATCCGGGGCTGATTATGATGACCAAAGACGCCTTTCCTGATATGCCACTTCATTTGTCAGTGCAAGCGAATGCGGTGAATTGGGCCACGGTTAAGTTTTGGCAGCAACAAGGCATCGACAGAGTGATTTTATCGCGAGAATTATCGTTAGATGAAATTGAAGAAATTCGTATGCGCTGTCCGGATATTGAGTTAGAGGTATTTGTGCATGGCGCGTTATGCATGGCCTATTCTGGCCGCTGTTTGCTTTCTGGCTATATGAATAAACGCGATCCAAATCAAGGCACCTGCACGAACGCCTGTCGTTGGAACTACAATGTTCACCCAGCTCAGCAAACAGAAACTGGCGATGTTATTTCAATGCAAGCACAATCACCAGGCGTGACAGAGTTTGACCCACAAGCAGGTCATGGTTTTGATGATGTTGTATTAATTCAAGAACAGCACAAGCCTGACGAATATATGCCAGCATTTGAAGATGAACATGGCACCTACATTATGAATTCTAAAGATTTACGCGCCGTAGAACACGTCGAGCGTTTGGTCAAAATGGGCATACACTCACTAAAAATAGAAGGACGCACTAAGTCATTTTATTATTGCGCCCGAACCGCTCAAATATACAAAAAAGCCATTAATGATGCGGTAGCTGGCAAAAGTTTCAACCCAGAGCTTAATAGTGAATTAGAGCACTTAGCTCACCGCGGTTACACCGAAGGCTTTTTACGTCGTCACAAACACAGTGATACTCAAAACTATGATTATGGCTACTCAAAAAGTGACAGCCAGCAATTTGTTGGCGAAGTACTAGGTTACAACGAAGATAACGGGCTAGTCGAAATTGATGTTAAAAATAAATTTCTCGTTGGCGACGAGTTAGAGCTAATCACACCACAAGGCAACAAGCGCTTTACCTTAACCCATATGGAAAGCCCTAAGGGTGAAGTTATTTTAGATGCTAAAGGCTCAGGTCATAAGGTAGCCATTTCATTAGATACGTCATTTGATTTAAGTTTTGGCATTTTAATGCGCTACCTTGAAGACGGTGAAACAACGAGACACCCATTTTCCCAAAATCAACAAGCGGGATAGGAGAATAACATGGCACTATTAATTGAAGATGATTGCATCAACTGTGATATGTGCGAGCCAGAGTGTCCAAATGAAGCTATTACTCTAGGCAAAGAGATTTATCAAATTGATCCGGATAAATGCACCGAATGCTTAGGTCATTATGATGAAGCGCAGTGTGTTAAAGTATGCCCGATAGATTGTGTGATTCCCGACCCTGATCATCAAGAAACAGAAGCAACTTTATTAGAAAAGTTTGAACGTTTGTACGCTTGATAAAAACTTTCTCAGATAAAAAACCAGTACTTCTAGAATAATAACAAAGATATTTTTAATAATCGGCTAACTAAAACTCTTTGAAAAGCATTTAGTTAGCCGCTATGTTAATTAGTATACTTATATCGGACATTAGTATGCTCGACATCCTTACCTTAACCGTTATTGCCATTATCGCGGTTCTTATTTTTGATATTACCAATGGCTTTCATGATGCCTCGAATATGGTAGCAACCTTGATTGCTTCTCGCGCCATGACACCCGCTCAAGCAATCGTTTTAGTTAGCCTTTTCACTTTTCTTGGGCCGATATTAGCCGGTACTGCGGTTGCCGATACCATAGGAAGCTTTGTTAGCTTAAATGATTTAACTAATACCATTAGTTTAACCATTGTACTTTGTGGGCTACTGGCTGCAATTTTATGGAATCTTCTGACTTGGCGGTTTGCTATGCCCTCTTCCTCATCCCATGCTTTAGTAGGCGGCTTAGTTGGCGCTGTCATCATTTCTGCTGGTGCTGAGCATGTAGTATGGGGCTTTGGCCAATTACAACACGGACAACTTACTGGCGTAACAAAAGTTATCGCTGCACTTTTACTATCTCCGATTTTGGGATTTATCCTTGGATTTTTATGGCACCGTTTAATGTGCTTTCTATTACGCGCAGCTCACCCGAAAATTAATCAAAAATTACGCTATAGCCAATGGCTTACCGCAGCAGTTTTAGCGTTTTCTCATGGCACTAATGATGCGCAAAAAGGCATGGGAATTATTGCACTTGTGCTAGTGCTTAGCGGTTCATTAACTGAATTTTCAGTACCGATATGGGTAATATTGGCTAGCGCGACCAGCATTACTCTAGGTACATTATTTGGTGGTTGGCGAATTATAAAAACCGTTGGCTATGGTATTTATAAGTTACGACCACTACATGGGCTAAATGCTCAATTAGCCTCTTCTAGTGTTATTTTAGCTGCATCTTTGCTAGGTGGGCCGGTATCAACAACCCATGTCGTTAGTTCATCAATTATGGGCTTAGGCGCGTCAGAGCGGCCACGAGCAGTGCATTGGCTTAAAGCGAAAGAAATTGCTTTAACCTGGCTAATTACTTTTCCAGGTGCAGCATTTTTTGGCATGCTGCTAACTTGGATAACATTAGCTAGTCTTAGCTAACACTTATCTGAGCTAACACTTGTCTTACCAAAATGGATAAAGCGTAATGACTATAAAAGACAACAAGTTAATCAGCAGAATTTGGCAGCGATTATTTCCGCCAATGCCAGATTTTTATCAGTTACTTAACCGGCAATGTGATTTAGTGACCAGTGGTACTACCGAACTAACTGCCTATATGAATTCAAGTGACGATAGTCATGCCGAAAAAGTCATCGCTCTAGAGCGTCAAGGCGATATGCTAAAAGCCGAGTATATGACGACATTGCATCAAGCATTTGCCACACCATTTGATCGAGAAGATATTTACCGAGCGTTTTCCGCGCTAGAAGAAGTGATTAATTACCTTAACAGCACTGTCACTGAAATGCGGGTGTTAAATATTAGCCCTGACAAACATACGCGCGTTATGGCCGACTTGCTGCATGAAGGGGTATTGTCGCTGCAAAAAGGCTTTGCCCGTTTAGCCACGCAACCATTAGCAGCTGAGGCTGATGCTGATAATGCCCGTCAAATTGAACGAGCAGTTGAACGAATTTATCGTAAGGCGTTAGCAGAGCTATTCGATGCTAATCACTATGTTGCCAGCTTAACGTTAGAGCAACAAGAAGCTGCTGAATCATTAGATGTATTAATGCAAACTCTGAATAAACGGGAAGTGTCTGCCGTTGGCTCGGTTGCTGGCTTTATGGTTGATATTCTAAAGCGCCGCGAAGTCTACCGTCATATGTCGAATGCCGCCGATCGCGTCGCACATGCAGGTGAAATACTGCATGATATTGTGGTGAAAATTACTTAAGTATTATTAAGTCAGTTACAACAAAAAAAAGGGCAATAGCATAAAAAGACTATTACCCTTTTGTATTTGAATTGAAAATCAATTTAATTAATTAGTGATTTTCCGACACCATATTTACCGTGTACTTAGGGATCTCAACCACTAGGTCTTCATCTTGTACAATTGCCTGACATCCTAAACGAGACTCTGGCTCTAAACCCCATGCTTTATCAAGCATATCGTCTTCTAATTCATCCGACTCATCTAGCGAGTCAAAACCTTCGCGAATAATCACATGACAGGTAGTACACGCACAAACCTTTTCACAGGCATGCTCAATACCGATATCGTTTTTAAGCGCGACATTTAATACGCTCTCACCTTTTTCGGCTTGTACTACTGCACCGTCAGGGCAAAGTTCTTCATTGGGTAAAAATATAATTTGTGGCATTGATTAAACCTTATCTACTGATTGACCGGCAAGTGCAGTACGGATTGATGAATCCATTCGACGTTCAGCGAATGTCGCCGTGACCTGATTAACCACTTCAATTTGTTTTTCGATATCATTGACTGATGTTGTTTTTGCAACATTGGCTAATGTTGCAAGCGCTAATTCTATCTCGGCCGCTTCTTCTTGGCTAAGCAATTCTTTATCGGCTTTTAGTGCCGCTTCAACCGCTTCAATAACGCGTGCAGCTTCGACTTGTTGCTCTTTCAGCATACGCGCTTGAATATCGTCTTTCGCATTAGCCATTGATTCTTTGATCATGCTAGCAATTTGGCTTTCTTCTAAACCAAACGATGGCTTAACGGTAATTGCCGCTTCGACACCAGTTGATTTTTCCATCGCGCTAACTTGTAGCAAACCATCAGCATCAACTTTAAACGTGACACGAATATGAGCTGCTCCCGCTGCCATTGGCGGAATATCACGTAATTCAAAACGTGCTAATGAACGACAATCATCAACCAGTTCACGCTCGCCTTGCAGTACGTGAATCGACATTGCCGTTTGACCATCTTTGAACGTCGTAAATTCTTGCGCTTTGGCTACAGGAATCGTGGTATTACGCGGGATCACTTTTTCTACTAAACCGCCCATGGTTTCTAAACCAAGCGACAATGGCGTTACATCTAACAGCAACATATCGCTGTCTGGCTTATTGCCCGCTAAAATGTCGGCTTGAATAGCTGCACCAAGTGCCACTACTTTATCTGGGTCAATTGAGGTTAATGGCTGCTGTTTAAAGAATTTTTCTACTTCAGCACGTACTAATGGCACGCGAGTTGAGCCGCCGACCATAACAACTTCAATAACGTCTTCTGGCGTTACTTCGGCATCTTTTAATGCGCGGCGACACGCTCGAAGTGTTTGAGCAACTAACTTACCAACTAATCCATCAAACGTTGCTTTGTCTAAATTATGTTGCCAGCTTACCCCATCTTCTAGGGTTAAGGTAATGTCAACATTTTCAGCAGATGATAACGCTTCTTTAGCAAAACATGCTTGATGAGTTAATTGACGTTCAAGAGAAGCAGACAGTGGACGCTGTAAACCAGCTTGCTGGCATAGGTAATCAGCTAACGCTATATCAAAGTCATCACCACCAAGCGCGGAATCACCGCCAGTGGCTAACACTTCAAAGACACCTTTATTTAAACGTAAAATTGAAATATCAAACGTACCGCCACCTAAATCATAAACCGCGATAACGCCTTCATTGCCAGAATCTAAACCGTAAGCAACGGCTGCCGCTGTCGGTTCATTCAATAAACGTAAAACATTTAAACCCGCTAATTTAGCGGCATCTTTAGTGCTTTGACGCTGAGCATCATCAAAATAGGCAGGAACGGTAATTACTGCACCAACTAAGTCGCCACCAAGTGATGCTTCGGCGCGTGCGCGCAAGCTTTTTAGAATTTCGCTAGACACTTGAACCGGATCAACTTTACCACTGCGAGTAACAATGGTCGGATGGTTTTCATCACCACAAAACTCATAAGGCAGTGATGGGTATTTACCTTGAATATCCGTTAATGAGCGGCCAATAAGACGTTTAGCAGAAATCACGGTATTTTGCGGGTCGGCAATTGCTAACGCTTTTGCATCGTCTCCAACCAATATCTGCTCTGCCTGATAACTCACCACAGAAGGTAAAATATCACGGTTATTTTCATCAACTAGGGTTACCGCTTCACCACTTTTGACACTAGCAACTAACGAATTAGTCGTGCCAAGGTCAATACCTACGGCTAATCGATGTTCATGGGGAACACTGCTCTGCCCCGGTTCAGCGATTTGTAATAAGGCCATGTTTCACTCATTCTTTTTGGGTACGATTGTCAGAATACTGACCACTAAAATATGACTAAAATTTTAGCAAATTAATTGGGGAAAAATTAGCTTTCGAACAGCAAGTCTTCAAGACGATCAAGCTCTTGATGCAGCTTTTGATAAAACTTTAATTTGCGTAAGATTTCAGCTGCTGCAAGGTTAGCCTCTGCCGTATTGTCAGCAAGTTTGATTTGCATGGCTTTATACAAACCATCAAACTCGGTTTCCAACACTTGATTGGCTTCAAACACTGCCGCATCAATATCGTCAGCAAATTTTACTTCTGCCAACATTTCGCGAAGCTCCATTTGACGCATCAAAAACATATTATCTTTGAACGAGGCTTGCTCGTTTGGCAGCTCAGTGCCGCGAAGTGACAACATATATTCGGCGCGTTTTAACGGTTTTTTTAACGTTTGGAAGGCATCATTAATCATTGAAGATTTCTGAACAGCTAAGCGCTTTTCTTGCTCAGATGCTTGAGCATAACGATCAGGGTGCACGCTGCGTTGCAATTTTTGGTAAGCTTGAGTTAATTGAGCAAGATCAATATTAAATTTGTCTTCTACACCAAATAATTCAAAGTAATTCAAAACAACTCCGGTACTTTTTTAGGCTATTCTAGGTTATGCTCTGCTACTCGTTAATTTGGTTAATGAGTAACAAAAACGCGATTATACGTTAAAGCTTTCACCACAACCACACTCACCTTTGGCGTTAGGGTTGGTAAATTTAAACCCTTCGTTAAGCCCTTCTTTAACGAAATCAAGCTCAACACCGTCAAGGTAAACTAAACTTTTGCCGTCGATGATGATATTAACGTCGTTAATATTAAAGATTTCATCATCTTCATTTAATTCATCAACAAACTCTAAAACATACGCTAAGCCTGAGCAGCCAGTCGTTTTAATGCCAAGGCGAAGGCCTAAGCCTTTGCCTCGGTTTGCTAAAAATGAACTTACGCGCTCATGAGCTGCGTCGGTCATTGTTACCGCCATGATTAACCCTTAACCTTGATGCTTGTTATGGTAATCTTCAATCGCTGCTTTAATGGCATCTTCAGCCAATATAGAGCAGTGAATTTTTACTGGTGGTAATGCCAGCTCTTCAGCGATAGCAGTATTTTTAATTGCTGCCGCTTCTTCTAAGCTTTTACCTTTTACCCATTCAGTAATTAATGAGCTTGAGGCAATTGCTGAGCCACAGCCGTACGTTTTGAATTTTGCATCTTCAATAATACCGGCATCCGATATTTTTAATTGCAATTTCATCACGTCACCACATGCTGGTGCGCCAACCATACCTGTTGCAACTTGTGGGTCATTTTTGTCAAGTGAACCCACGTTACGCGGATTTTCATAATGATCGATTACTTTTTCACTATATGCCATTGTTCTCTACTCCTATTGCGCCCTTATAAAGGATTAATGCGCTACCCACTCAACTGATTCTAAATCAACACCGTCTTGAAACATTTCCCACAGTGGTGACATTTCACGCAAGTGACCAATCGCCTTTTGGATTAATTCAATTGCGTAATCTATTTCTTCTTCGGTTGTAAAACGGCCAAAGCTAAAACGAATTGAGCTATGTGCTAATTCGTCATTTAAGCCTAATGCTCGTAATACATATGACGGTTCTAAACTTGCTGAAGTACAAGCTGAGCCACTTGATACGGCTAAGTCTTTAAGCGCCATAATTAATGACTCACCCTCAACAAAGTTGAAGCTAACATTTAGGTTACCTGGGTAACGCTTGTCGAAGTCACCATTAACAAAAACTTGTTCCATGTCTTTAATGCCAGCCCATAAGCGGTCACGCATTTTAGTTACGTGCTCAAGATCTTGCGCCATTTCTTCTTTGGCAATACGGAACGCTTCACCCATACCAACAATTTGGTGAGTTGCTAAAGTACCGCTACGCATACCACGCTCATGGCCACCACCGTGCATTTGTGCTTCTAAACGAATACGCGGCTTACGACGTACGTAAAGCGCGCCAATACCTTTAGGGCCATAAATTTTGTGGGCAGAAAACGACATTAAGTCGACTTTCAATGCTTGCATATCAATGGGTAATTTACCGGCACTTTGCGCGGCATCAACATGGAAAACAATTTTACGCGCACGACACATTTCGCCAATTTCGGCGATGTCTTGAATAACACCAATTTCGTTATTCACGTGCATAACAGACACTAATACTGTGTCATCACGCATTGCAGCTTCTAACTTTTTAAGATCTAATAAACCGTTTGGCTCTGGATCTAAGTAAGTAGCTTCAAAGCCTTGACGCTCTAATTCACGGAAAGTATCAAGCACAGCTTTGTGCTCAGTTTTAACTGTAATGATGTGCTTACCTTTTTTATTGTAAAAGTTAGCAGCACCTTTAATCGCTAAGTTATTTGATTCCGTTGCACCTGAAGTAATCACGATTTCACGAGGATCTGCATTAATTAAATCTGCAATATGGTTACGAGCAATATCTACCGCTTCTTCAGCTTGCCAGCCAAATTTGTGTGAACGAGAAGCTGGGTTACCAAAGTGACCATCAGTCGTCATGTATTCCATCATTTTCTCAGCAACACGCTTGTCTACCGGGGTAGTCGCTGAGTAATCAAAATAAATCGGTAATTTCATGGATGTCATATCTCCAACATTTAACACGCTGGCTGTTACCAGTCGTGTACTATATTTCTGGTTGCAATCAAGGTCTCTAAGTTAGCTTCAGAATGGTTTTTCTTCTGGCTATCTTGGCGTTTTGAAACCGATTTAACATCTCTTTGTTCAACGAGCTCAGACAAAGAAATGCCCTGTAAAAATTCTTCAATTCGGTTACTTAAATCAGACCATAAGGTATGGGTTAAGCATTGATGACCGCCTTGGCAATTTCCTTGCCCCATGCATTTTGTTGCATCAACACTTTCATCAACAGCACTGATGACATCAGCAACCGCAATTTCTGCCGAACATTTTCCTAAGCGATATCCGCCGCCAGGGCCACGTACACTTGACACTAAGCCATGTTTACGTAAACGAGAAAAAAGTTGTTCTAGATAAGAAAGTGATATTCCTTGTCGTTCTGAAATATCAGCTAAAGGCACAGGTCCAGAAGCAGCATGTATCGCTACATCTAGCATCGCTGTAACAGCGTAACGCCCCTTGGAAGTTAATTTCATAATGTGCCCTAGTCAATTTGACGCGCAATTGTACATAACCTAGTAAATTAGTCAAATTAATACCTGACTAAATTACTAGGTTATTTTAAGCGTTCAATAAGCAAGGATCAAGGAATACTTGAGTTATTTACTCAGGTACTCCTTATTTATAGAAATAAAGTGACGTTGATTAACAAGAAAGTTAAATTTCCGGATCAAACGATTCAACCGTACGCTGCCTGCGCTGAGCAGCTTTTTGTTCATCTTCAACAAATTCACCAACGCGTAACTCTGGTAATTGTTTATCACAGACATTACCGCCAAGTGTGTTCACTTCTTTACACAAGTCAGTCACTTTACCGTCCATTAAATGAATATGATCAAGCAATCGACCAATGGCCTTGGCAACAGGATCTGGGTTATCTTCTGATACAGCATAAGCATCGAAACCATATTTTTTCGCCACTTGCTCACGCTCGCCATCTTTTGTCGACTTACCATTATTGCTAACGATTTTGCCAGGAATACCAACGGCGGTAGCATTGGCTGGTACATCTTTTACCACCACAGAGTTAGAGCCGACTTTACCACCGTCACCAATAAAAATTGGTCCTAAAATTTTTGCGCCGGCACCAATAACCACGTTGTTGCCCAACGTTGGGTGACGTTTACCTTCCTTCCAGCTAGTGCCACCTAAGGTGACTCCTTGATATAAAGTAACGTCATCACCAATTTCGGCTGTGCCACCGATAACGACACCCATACCATGATCAATAAAGAAACGACGACCAATAGTTGCGCCAGGATGAATTTCAACCCCTGTTAGCCAACGAGAAAATGTTGAAATAGAGCGTGCCAACAGCTTCCAGTCTTTTTTCCACAATTTGTGGGCAATTCGGTGAAACCAAATGGCATGTAAACCTGGATAGTTGGTTAATACTTCAAAACTAGTACGAGCTGCTGGATCTCGATCAAAGACACTATTGATATCTTCTTTGATGCGACTAAACATATCTATTCCTACTTAGGTTAACAGCGCAACCATGTTAGCGATTAAATAGTAAGTATTACTAATCGTTGCGCTTAGCTGTTTTTTCAATAGACGACAAAATACCACGCCACATTTTGACTTCTTTCATATCAGGGCGCGCGCGATTTATGAATCGACGTAATTTAGTCATCACTAAACCTGGGTGACTTGGCACAATAAAGCCTGTTGCCTTTAGCGCGTCTTCAAAATGTTGGAACATGCGCTCGGTTTCTTCAACCACAGGATATTCTTCATCATCGTTTTCATTTGTTTGCTTGGAGGCAAATGCTGCATTTTCTGCCGCCAAATATGCCATACGTACTTCATAACTTAACGTTTGTACTGCCATGGCTAAATTCAGTGAACTGTACTCTGGGTTCGCCGGAATTTGTACATGAAAGTGACAAAGCTGTAGTTCTTCATTAGTTAAGCCACTACTCTCACGACCAAAGACTAACGCAACCGGATAATCCGTCACTTCTTCAATTAACTTTTCACCACAGCTTCTTGGCTCTAGCATTGGCCAAGGTAGAGTTCTAGATCTGGCACTTGTACCAACAACTAGACCACAATCAACAATTGCTTCTTCCAAGGTACTAACGACTTGAGCATTAGCTAACACATCGGTTGCTCCTGCGGCTAACGCCTGCGCCTGACCATTTGGCATTTCAATCGGATCAACCAATACTAATTGGCTTAAGCCCATGGTTTTCATAGCTCGAGCCGCCGAACCAATATTGCGGCAATCCGAGGTGTTTACTAATACTATTTTTACATTGGCCAAACTTGGCTGCTTTGAAGATAACTGATTAGACATTTATAACTATCTAGATGGCTAAAATTGCCGTCATATTATCACAGTGGTTAGCAAATGTAGGCAAAATTTTTAACGCTTTAGCAAACTAATGCCAATGGTGATTCTGTCTGTATTAGTCGAAATTGTTATAAAAAGTTAAATATCTAGCTTGTGCTATATATTAGAGAGCAAAAAAACGAACAAAAAATCAGCAATAGCTATTTTAAATAAGCTCTGCTATAATCCGCGCCGCTTTGGCAACGAGTGCGATTGCCACACTGTTCTTTTACATGCTGTTTTACAAATTAATTTAATGGGTAGTCACAAATGCATCCAATGTTAAATATCGCTGTGCGCGCTGCGCGTTCGGCTGGAAACGTTATTTCACGCGCTTTTGAGCAACAAGATAAAATTGAAGTTGAATCAAAAGGTACTAATGATTTTGTTACCAATGTTGACAAACAAGCTGAACAAGCAATTGTTGTTGCCATCCAAAAAGCTTACCCAACTCATTGTATTATTGGTGAAGAATGTGGCGTTATCGACGGCTCAGACACCGACTATCAATGGATCATCGACCCACTCGATGGCACAACTAATTTTGTAAAAGGCATTCCTCATTTTGCGGTTTCTATTGCATTAAAAGTTAAAGGCAAATTAGATCAAGCCGTAATTTATGATCCAATCCGAGGTGAATTATTCACCGCTAGCCGTGGTAAAGGCGCACAATTAAACGGTTGTCGTATTCGCGTTAAAAACGCAAAAGATTTAACCGGCTCAGTACTAGCTACTGGTTTCCCATTCAAGAAAAAGCATCATATCGACGCTTATTTAAATATGTTTAAAACATTATTCCCAAAAACGGCTGATATGCGTCGTGCTGGCTCTGCAGCATTAGACTTAGCATATGTAGCAGCAGGTCGCGTTGATGGATTCTTCGAAATTGGTTTAAAACCATGGGATACCGCTGCTGGTGAATTACTGGTAGTTGAAGCTGGTGGTTTAGTGACAGATTTCGTTGGTAATCATAATCATCAAGCATCTGGCAACATTGTTGCTGGTAGCACTAAAATTTTGAAAGAGATTTTAAAAGATATTCGCCCACATTTAGGTGAAAGCTTAAATAAGTAACTTAGTAGTTGCTAGTTTTATTCAAATAAGTTGCTCGCAGTATTTATAAGATATAAATTATTAGAAAAGCCGCTTTAGTTTCCTAACTAAAGCGGCTTTTCTTTTGGCTATGTTCCCATTAACTGTTGTTGAATGCGAAATAGCTTGTTTTCATTAAGGTTTCCTGGAGCATCCATATACCTGAACCAACCAAGGTAATGATCAAGGTACTTTGTGGCGACTCCATGAAAC
>NZ_JBQMTM010000021.1:0-71259 GCF_053470325.1 Colwellia sp. MEBiC06753
TTCATGGAGTCGCCACAAAGTACCTTGATCATTACCTTGGTTGGTTCAGGTATATGGATGCTCCAGGAAACCTTAATGAAAACAAGCTATTTCGCATTCAACAACAGTTAATGGGAACATAGCCAAATCTAATTATTTATCTGCACGGCTCATAAAGCGTTTCTCTTCGGTATTCACTTTAATGCGATCGCCGTTAGAAATGTGCTCAGGTACTTGTACAATCAACCCGGTTGATAAGGTTGCAGGCTTAGTACGAGAAGTGGCTGAAGCGCCTTTAATTGACGGGTCAGTTTCAACAATTGTTAATTCAACGCTAGACGGTAAATCGATGCCAACTGGCATACCGTCAACCACAATAATTTGCAGGCCTTGAGTGTTTTCATCAATAAATAACACTTCATCAGCAATGTTTTCTTTATTAATGTTATACGGCGTGTAATCTTCATTATCCATAAACACATATTCTTCGCCATCTAGGTAAGAGAACATTGCTGGACGACGAATTAAATCAGCCATATTTAACATATCGACATCTTTGAACGTTTCATCAACTTTTTGGCCTGTTACCACATTGTACATACGCATGCGATATAAGCTGCCACCTGCACGACCTTGCGGTACAGAGCGCTCAATATCTTTAACAATATAAACCCCACCGTTATATTCAACAGCGGCATTTTTCTTAATTTCACTTGCCTTTGGCATAATCTATTTCCTCAAATAAAAGCTGGCGAGAAATTACCATAAAATTAGCGATAATTCGATATGCGCTATGCCTAAACTTGCTCAACTTTTACTGAGCGATTAATTCAGCCCCCTAACAATAACGCTAGCAACCGGTCTTGCCATTTCTTAAACATAAGCTTTAACCTACAAATAAGCCCACAAAACTAGCGTATAAATTTCACTAAACTCAAATAAAACTAAACGGCGACATCAAGAATATTAGTGATTGCCAGATCGATTCAGCTACTTATAATAAAAGCTCAATAATAAAAACGAGTGTAAAACACAGTGCCTGAGCAATCTCCTTCTGCCAAGCGTTCATATAAGCGCATCAATGGTCACGGTCATCTATTACCTTCGCCCCAACAAATTCCTGCGTTTATGAAAGACAAAAAGTTTTTCTGGGTTGATGATGATAAAAAGTTTATGTGCCAAGGCAATTGGCGACGCCCTATTACCGATCCAAGTTTCTTTTTAACCGAAAAAATTGAGTGGATGGCGCAAAATAATATTGATCATGAAGTAGTACTTAGCTTGTCTCAGCTTTATTGCAATGGCATAAACGAGCAAGACACCGCAGATATTTTACGCTTTCAAAATGACTTTAATGCCGAAGTGCAACACCAACAGCCATCACTATTTACCACTGGCTTTGTCGTGCAACCAGCACATATCGACCAAGCGCTTAGCGAAATTGAACGCTGCGTTGGTATGGGCATGAAACTATTGTGTTTAAGCACCCATTATCAAGCAAAAAATGGCGAATGGTTATCGGTATGTGATGACAGTGTGGCGCCCATTTGGCAACTGGCTAATGAGCTTGGACTCGCACTTGAAATTCACCCTTATGATGCCGGAAAAATGGTGAATTTAACCGATCACTATTGGCGTTATCATTTAGTGTGGATGATGGCGCAAACTGCCGATACCCACCTAATGTTCAGTTTCAACGGTTTTGCAAAGAAATACCCTAAAGTTAGAACCTGTTTTGCCCATGGTAATATGCTTAGCCAAGCTAATTATGGTCGTACCATGCAAGGTATTGACGGACGTCCCGATTTATTCCCTAACGCGCATCACCCCAGCGAAACCTTAAAACAACCGAATGTATTTTTTGACACCTTAGTGCATGATGTTGATACCCTTGAGTTGATGATTAAACGCAACGGCAGTGAACAGCTAATTTGGGGGGTCGATGATCCTTACCCGCTTGGCGAAATGAGCACAGTTGATAACTGTTACCCCGGTATTTTATTAGATAACGCCCTGCAAGCTGGCGTTATTAACCAAAGCCAGCAACAACAAATAATGAATAGCAATATCATTCACTGGCTAGGTTATAAACCTTTTGCTGATTAATGGGTTTAAAAACGTGTTTTAACAAGAAACAACAGCAGCGGTTAATGCAGAGTTTAATGCTGATGTTAACACTACAGTTAATGCTGCTCTTGAATTTCTTTTAAATTATTAAGACCCAGCTGTAAGTCATCACCAATGATTTGTTCAAAATCCATAAACAAAAACATTAAATTCATCGGGTAAGCTAAATAACCTTCAAAGCCCCAACTAACCTTTGTTTGTTGTTGAGTAACCGGTTCAATAGTCATATACGACGGCGACGTTGCCGCAAACGGCTTAATAAACCGCAATTCATAATCAATGCGCTCGCCATCTTTAATGGCAATAATCTCCTGCTCGCCAACGCCAACTTCATCATTATCTGATTGCCAAGCTGAGACAAAACCAACCTCGCCATCGGTGCCACGAAAACTTTTCTTCATGTCAGGATCTATTTTCGCCCACTTGCTATAAAGATCCTGATTTTTTAAGTACTTTACAAAGTTAAAAACCACTGTACTGGGCTGATTAATAACCACCGACCGTTCAACTTGATAACTATTTTTAATAAATGCCGCGACTATAAACGGCAACAAAATAATCACTAATACCGCTATCGAAAATTTCTTTAGCATACGCTGAGCACCTTTTTTCAATTCTTATTATTGAGATGTATGTTTTAAGATTTAGTATAAGACTTGTTATTAGTGTGGCTAATTAGCTGACAGTTTGCAAAAATCTGGTTACAAGGCTTGCCTATCTCTTTATTAGGTAACGAGTTACAATAGCGCCCGAATTTTAGTTTCACCCCAAGTATTTGTTTTAGTTTTTCATGTTACCAAACCATTTTCATTTAATTATTCAAAAACTTATAATTACCTTTTTGTTATTTGTCGCCTGTTCAACTGCATCAGCAGTTTCTTTTAAAGCGTTGACCGATCTTAATCAAGATTATCGTCAACTAGTTAACCGCCAGTTAACACAATATGGTATTCCAGGTGGCGCCTATGCCATTATTAAAGACAACCAAATAGTCGCTATTGAAACTTTTGGCTATTTAGATAATGCCAATAAACAAGCGGTAAACCCGCAAACCGTGTTTAGATTAGCATCGGTTTCCAAACCTTTTGCTGCTACTGCTGCAGTTATGCTGGCCCATGAACAGCGATTAACATTAACCGATCCGATAACGCGCTATGTGCCAAACTTTGCCTTAAAACCCAATGGCGCCGCAGATAAAATTTTACTAAAACATATCCTTAGTCATACTAGCGGCTTAATGCCCAATGCCTACGATAACTTATTACATGAAAACTGGGACATGGGCAAAATTATTGGTCGCTTTAATCGCGTTACGCCAATTTGTCAGCCAGAAAGTTGCTATGGCTATCAAAATATCACTTATGGTTTACTGCAAAATGCGATTGAAGCGAGCCAACCGCTAAGCTATGGACAACTACTTACATCGAAAATATTTGCCCCGTTAGCAATGAAAAACGCTTCTGTCGGCTATCAAGCATTTATTGAGCACAGTAACACTGCTAAACCCCATGTTTTAATTAAACGCGTTAACACGGGTAAACGCGACAGCGCGGGTAAAGCAATCAAACGTTATGTTTGGCGAACGGTGGATGTTGAGCCTGATTTTTACAAAGTGCCTGCGGCTGCTGGGGTTAATGCCAGCATTACTGATTTAGCCAAATGGTTAATGGCTAATTTAGGTTACGCGCCGGAAGTATTATCGCCTGCGTTACTAGCAGAGCTCACGACACCAAGAGTTAAAACCCAAAAAGATCTACGTAGGAAGCACTGGCGTAAATACCTTACCGATGCTCATTACGGCTATGGCTGGCGCATCTACCAATTTGACGATATGCCAATAGTTTATCATTCAGGTTGGGTTGAAGGTTACCGCGCTGATATTGGCTATGCACCTGAATTAGGGGTTGGTTTTGCTTTACTGATTAATGCCGAGTCAAATGTGGTTAATAAGCTTTCAAGCCAGTTTTGGGCGAACACTTATCAGCTGTCACAAGCACCAGATAAGAGTTAGCCCTTCACATATATAAAACTAACCCTAAGCTCTTAATACCTAACTCTTAGTCCTTAACCCTTAACCCTTAACAAGAATGGCATCTAACCAACGTGCCGGTAATAGCCTTTTGAGTAAAGCAAAAACCTTAGTCGGCGTGGTGACACGATAACGAATCTTTGGGCGCTTGCTTTCAAGTGCGTTAATCAACGCATGGGTGACATCAATCGGTTGCAGGCAAAATTTAGCATTAGACTGTTCAACCGACAGCCGATTCTTTTGCACTTGGTAATTTTCTTTATGAACACTGTTTTCGCTATCAATATATTGTTCAAATGCTTTTAAGGCATTAGCACGAAACTGTGTTTCAATCGGCCCTGGCTCAATTAGCACCACTTTAATATTAGCATCAGCCAGCTCTAGGCGCAGCGTGTCTGTTAATCCTTCAATGGCATATTTTGACGCATTGTAAGCACCTCGATACGCCATTGAAACAAAGCCAAGCACAGAGCTACATTGAATAATGCGGCCATGACCTTGCGCACGCATGACAGGAATAACCAACTTTGTTAATTGGTGCCAACCAAAGACATTGGTTTCAAATTGCGCTCGCAGTGCTTCAACCGATAAGTCTTCCAAAGCCCCCGGTTGACCATAGGCACCATTATTAAATAAATAATCGAGTGTGCCGCCCGTTTCGGCCAGCAACCAAGCAACAGCTTTTTCTATCGAGTCTTGAACAGTTAAATCTAATTGGTGGGCATTTAGCCCTTTTGCTTTAAGTTGCTCAACATCAGCATTGTTTCTAGCGGTGGCAAACACTTGATAGCCTCTGGCATCTAGTGTTAGCGCTGCATGTAAACCAATACCTGATGAACAACCAGTAATAAGAATGGATTTTTGAGTCATAAAATTTATTTTGTTTGCCTTGTTTGACTTGTTTGACTTGTTTGAGCTATTTGAATGATGAAAGTTAACGATATATGCAACCAGTTTATCTAGTTTAAACAAGGTCGCTTATTTAACTGCTACCTGCGATAAGGCATGCTCATTATTCAGCGCGTGATCTATCAATTTAGGGTTCCATTTACGAAAGGTATTGTCCAGCATATCATTGGCCAATGCTTTAAATTCAGGGTGTTGCTTTACCCCGTAATAAATGGGTGAGCTAAAAATAAACCTTTCTATGCCTATTACACTAAAATTTAACCGAGTTAACGAGCGTTTAAAGGTATTTAAAAACTGTTGCGGTGAATAATTGCCGGCTAAATACATATAAAGTAAACAAATCTCCCGATTACCACCACCATAAGCAACTGCCTCACATTTTAATAAATTAATACGAATTGCAGGCAGTAATGCTTCAGCGAAACGGTTATCTCCTTGCTGTTTTTTTATGGCAGCATAAAGCAATGCCTCGTATTCGTATGGTATATCTTTAGTTTTATCGAGAAACTCTGCTGGGGTGTTATTTTCTATATTAAATTGTTTAGCAAATATTTGTTCATCGCCCTGTAATAGTCCCTGTAAGGCTAATGCATGTTGCTTTTGCGTTTCAGTAAAACCCAATTGGTTAAATTGTGTTATTTGCTCATCAGTTAATAGCCCTTGTTGTTTATATTCACTCATGAGTATAAAGACTTCATTACACCACTTTTTCGATTCTGGAAAATGCTTAAACTCTTGCGCTAACGCATTAATGCCAGCATCAATGTCACCGAGCAATAAAAATAATACCGCTAATATTAGAGAATGATACTCAACTGGCTTACCTTGATATTGTGCTAAATAGTCTATAGTTTTTTGTGGTTGATGCTCGATTGAATAGTACATCATTGAATAATTAGCGATAGCGTCTTCAGGCGCTTTATCTTCCAGTAATTTGAGTACCCGATACGCTTGTTCAAGATCCCCTTTAGCAACATATAACGTATTTAAATTATGATAATTTATAATGCTGTCAGGGTTTGTTCTGATTATTTTGTTACGCTCAGCAATAATTTTTTCTATATCGTTAATTTGCAATAAATAAATATTTTGTATTAATGGGTCATTAGGTGCTAATTCATAAGCTTTCGTATAAAGCGCTTGAGCAACCTTAAATTCACCTTTATCACTAAGATAATCGGCAAATGCTAAATGTTTTAGTGGGAAATCAGGTGCGGTTAATAATTGATAAAACAGCGATTTTTTCGCTTGTTTCTGTTGTTCAAAAGTAAAGCCGCCATAATCATTGGCAAAGCTATACGACATATAAAGCTGCGCGCGAGCTAGATGAAAGTTTGGATCAATGGCAAGCGCTTGCTCTAACAACTCAACAGCTTGTTTAATGGTTTCAGCGCTACGTTGGTACTGCAATGCTCTTGCCTTAATAAAAAGATCATAGGCTTGAGGCTCGGTTGTCATCCCCGCTTCAAGTGCCACTTGCTCAGGTAATAAATTCAGTTTTAATGCTTGGGTTATGGCAAAGGTAAGCTCGTCTTGTAATGAAAAAATATTGATCAGTTCACGATCATAGGTTTGCGACCAAATATGGGCGCCACTCGCCACTTCAATTAATTGGGCGGTGATACGCACCATGTCGTTATCTTTGCGGACACTGCCCTCTAAAATGTAATTAACCTGCAGCTTTTCTCCGATTTCTTTAATGTCAGCATTTGACCGCTTAAAGTTAAAAGAAGACGTGCGAGCAATCACCACTAATTGATTTAACCGCGCCAGTGAATTTAAAATTTCTTCGGCGATACCATCACCAAAATAGCCTTGTGATTTATCAGGGCTCATATCTTCAAACGGTAACACGGCAATTGAGCGCTCTAAGCTGTCATCGGCTTCTACCACAGCCCACTGCTGATAGGCGATAAAACTTAAAGCCAGTGCTAGAGAAAACGCCAACAAGTAATTAATTTTTTGCCCAGTTTCAGAGGCAATAGACTCATCGCGATCCACCTGATAAGAGCGCTTAATACCTTCAGGCGTTAGTTCAAATGCCCACGCAAAAATACAAGCAACGGGAAAGCCCATGGCTAACACCAAGGTCACTATGGTGCTAAATAATGTCGGCAAATGCAGCGCGGGAGAGACCACTGCAACAATTTGTAGAATCAGCCACGTAGTGATTAAGTAGACGCTTGCTACTTTAAACACGTTCCTGCGTTTAAGCTCTCGAAAGAAAGTCATGGTCCCTGCGCAACAAGATTACTGTTTTAGTTCCTTGAGCTTAAGTTAATCCCGCGATTGATTCAAATTTAATCACTAATTACCAATCCCGTAAGTGATATAACATCGTAATGAGTTTAAAAAAACGAGCTAACTCATGTAAAAAAGGCCAACCTAAAACGGTTAGCCTTTAAGTGAAATAGAACTAATGATTAATTAGTCATCAGATGTTAAGCATTATAGCGCTGTTTTAAATACTCAAATACTGCGCGAATACCAAAGGCTTCACCTCCTTTAGGCCTGCCTGACAATGCACGAGTATTAAACGCCATAATATCAAAGTGACACCAGTCGATATCTTTAGGTAGAAATTCCTGCAAATATAATGCGGCAGTAATTGCACCGCCAAATGGCCCTGTTGGACAATTGACTAAATCAGCGATATCGCTTTTAAGCATATCTTTATAAGGCTGATGTAGTGGCATCCGCCATACAGGATCATCATTGCCAAGACCTGCATTGGTAATGCCTTGAGCAGTGGAATCGTTAGTGGCAAAAAAGCCTGGTAGTTCAGTACCTAACGCAACGCGCATGGCTCCGGTTAAGGTAGCAAAATCAATGATTAAATCAGGTTTATCATTCGCTGCTTCATCCAAAGCGTCACATAACACTAAACGCCCTTCTGCATCGGTATTATCAATTTCAACGGTTAAACCTTTGCGGGTTTTAATCACATCGCCTGGACGAAATGAATTGCTAGAAACGGCATTTTCAACTGCAGGAATTAGCACCCGTAAATTTATCGGTAAATTAAATGACATAATCAAGCGCGCTAAACCTAGTACATGAGCGGCACCGCCCATGTCCTTTTTCATATAACGCATACCAGCAGCCGGTTTAATATCTAAGCCACCGCTGTCAAAACACACGCCTTTACCAACTAACGTGACTTTTGGCGCATCTGCTTTGCCCCAATGTAAATCTAATAATCTCGGGGCATGACAGCTAGCGCGACCGACAGCATGAATGGTCGGGTAATTTTCATCAAGTAAATGATCGCCAACTACTTCACTAAAGCTACCATCAAATTCATCGGCAAGCGTTTGCGCACAAAGCGCTAAATCTTCCGGCATCATATCAGCAGCTGGTGTGTTAACTAAATCACGTACTAGTGCGGTAGCTTGCGCAAACTTTATCGCATCATCAACAATGGTTTGATCGGCAATTGAAAGTATCGGCAATTGTTTTTCAGATGTTTTATAACGCTCAAAACGATAACTACCGACTGTCCAGCCAAAAGCAATAGCGAAGTGATAACTAGCATCGGCATTTAACGCATATTGACCTTTAGGTAACTGATGAATTAAATCTCCACAGGCAAAATAATTACTGGCATCTTCAACTGACATTATTACAAAAGCGATACTGCCATCAGCACTTGGTACTAAGCTTAAGCCTTTCCCTAAATAGCCCGTGGTTTGTAACCAGTTTTTCACTTCAGCGGGTTGCTGAGCTAGCCAGTTTGCATAGTCATCATGATTGATAACAAATAACGGTGTACCTTGATTTTCTGCATTAATAGAATTAACCATAATTATTTGATTTTGCCTTTGTTTTTATTTTCTTACGTTGTCGTATTGGTGTTGAACTTTCTATGCTATCGCTTGCATGGCATTACATTGCTATCGCTTACGTGGCATTACATTGCTAGCAAAACCAACACTTATTTCATGCTTAGATGTTAATAGCTAAATGTTAAACCAAATTAGTTAATTTATCAGTTAGTTTATGTGTTTTATATCCGTGTATTTTTGTATAATTTTTTTGATAAAAAAAACGAACCTCGAAAGGTTCGTTTTTAAAAAGGCCATTTTAAAAGGCTTAGGGAGAAAAGCCTTTTAAGTTATTTAACTCTCATTAGAGCTTAACAATTAGAAGTTATATTTAACTTCTACACCGTAAGATCTTGGGCGAGCATAAATTGCATTGATGCCACCGAAGAATTCACGGTAACTTTCAATCATATGATCGCTGTCATTTAAGTTACGGCCCCAAAGCGCCACTTGCCATGTATCTTCGTTAGACATTAATGTGATACGGGCATTTACTGAGCTGTATGAATCAGCTTTATCAAAATCAACCACTTTACCAGTAATTGGCACTACGTAGTTTTCATCATTGTTAACTAAATAGTACTGTTCGTCTGTATAGTTATAGTCGAGGCGGTATTGCATTGTTGCATCAAGCGAAGAAATTTCTTGGAAGTATTCCAAGCTTAATGACGCTGTCCACTCTGGCGCATTTGGTAAGTAATTACCTGAGGCATCGCTACCACCAGTACCACCACCTGGGAAGCTGTCAAAGGTTGCATCTAAATAACCTAATGAACCTGTAATTGCGAAATCATCAGTCATTTGGTAATCAAATTCAAGTTCGACACCTTGAGTAATTACCGCAGCCGCGTTAGTAATACTAATTGCTGTACGCCCGCCACCTAAATCAACATATTGGTTAACTTGGTAATCTTCATATTCTGAATAGAAAATTGACGAGTTAAAGTTTAGGCCATAATCAATTAGCTGAGTTTTATAACCAATTTCATAGCTATCAACCGTTTCTTTATCAAACTCAATACCCGCTTCTAATACATCATCAGTCACGAAGTCTAAATTATAACCACCACTTTTGAAGCCTGTTGAATAACGAGCATATAATTGCGCGTCAGGGCTAACTGCGTAGCTGATATTAATTGCTGGTGATACATAGTTGTCGGTACGATCATCGGTAACATTTGCCGTTGCCATTCTAAAGATACCGGAACGAGAACCATCAATATCCCAATCAACTTCTTTCTTCTCTGATGAATATCGCAGACCAAAACCTAATTGCCAATCTGCATTAAGATCATATGTACCATTAGCAAAAAGTGCATAACTGGTGGTTTCTACGTCACCATCAACAGCCACAGCAACACCGGGGCTAAGGCCCAAAATTGCACCACCAGCCGCGGCAATTGCATCACGGACTGTTGAGCTGTCTTGACTGAAATAATAAGCACCTAAAATATATTTAAAGTCGCCTTGATCAGGGGAAATTAATTGAAACTCTTGAGTAGTTTGCTTATACGCATCCGTATAGTCGACATGCAAAATATCCAACGGTGAAAGATCCGTTGGTAATCTTACGCGCATTTCAGTATCACGATATGCGGTAATTGATTTTAACGCAAAGTTATTAGCCATTGTGTAGTCAAAAATGGCAGATGTACCCCAAACAGTTTTATCTTCTTTGGCATCTCTAGGTTGATAAATTTCAAATTTTTTATCAACCGAGTCAATAAACTCTTGTGGTAACAACGTTGTGAATGGGCCAGCAGCTGGATCATAACCAAATGGATCAGTTAACGGCGAGCCATTAAGGATATAGTTGTCACTGTTCGCGTAGTCAGCACTCCAAGTAAATTCTAAGGCACTAGAAAGCTCAGACACTAAATTAATACGGCCAGCCATAGCGTCTTTATCACCAACATCACGACCTGTCATAGTATTTTTAACATAAGAGCCACCTTCTGAGCGGTTTAAAAACACCTTAGCCGCAGTGCTATCACCTAATGGTAAATTTAATTTTACATGATAATCACGAACATCAAAGTTACCAATATTAGCAGTAACTGAACCTTCAAATTCATCAATTGGTTTTTGTGAAATTAAGTTAATTGCACCAGCAATAGTGTTTTTACCAAATAACGTACCTTGTGGGCCACGAAGTACCTCAACACGCTCTAAATCAACTAAACCTTGGTTTAGCGCTGGTGATTGACCTAAGTAAACACCGTCAATATAAATACCTACGCGGCTATCAAAACCAATGTTACGGCTGTTAGCACCAACACCACGAATAGTTACTTTTGAGCGAAAATCAATTGATTCACTCATGTTTAAGTTAGGTGCAGTTTCACTAATATCTTGCAGCTGCTTTATACCGCGTTGCTCTAACTCTTTTGAACCAACGCTGGTTACCGAAATTGGTACATCTATTAAGCGTTGCAAACGTTTTTGTGAGGTAACAACAATTACCTCAACTTCTTTTTCTTTTTTGGCGATTGTTTCTGCTTCTTCAGCAAAACCTTGACCTTGCAGCGCAAGCATTACTGCTGATGTCACCAATGAATATTTAATTTTTTTATTCATCCTATCTTCCCCGTGAGTTCATTTTTTTTGTCTTAATAGTACTTGTGTAAAGTTAAGCTTTATTAAAGCAAAGCTTATGTTGTTATAAATATTATGTATTTGTTCCACTGCTTAATTGCTATCGCTTAATTTCTACCGCCGCTAAGCGATAGAAATTAAGCCAATAGTCGTTAAGGTTGCTATTACCGGAACCACTAAAGTAATAACCCCTAAATCTTTATAGCCTTGTTTATGATTTAAGCCAGTAATGGCAAGTACTGCTACTACAGCACCACAATGCGGCAAGCTATCAAAGCCACCACTAGCCATTGTTGCAACTCTATGTAGAATCTCTGGATCAACACCTTTATCTAGATATGGTTGTGACATAGTGGTTAAGAATATTTGTAAGCCACCTGTAGCTGAGCCAACAATTGCCGACATTAAACTAACAGAGACGAAAATTGATAATAGTGGATTAATATCTAATGAGGTTAGCCAAGCTGCCACTTCTTGAAAGCCTGCTGTTTTAGTTACTACCGCACCAAAACCAATCACTACCGCCGTTGCCATTAATGGCATAATTGCATCATCGGCACCTCGTCCAATTTTAACTAGGGTGTCTTTACGCATGCATGGGAACAATATAATAGTTGCAATAATACCGATAAGTAGCGCCAGACTTGGCCATAAAATTGGTTGGCTCATGGCAAAACTAATAATAGCGTTATCTGCCACGTCAAAACCTAGTACGGTAAATAATCGAGGCACAATAATGGTGCCAATAACAATTAAAATTGGAATAATAGCTTTACCCCAATGCGGTAATTCTTGTTCGTTGTCACTTGCTAATACCGCTAAATCACGTTCGCTTGGAACAAATCCCTCATTATTTAAAGCAGCTTTTTTACGTTCATATTCTAAGTACATCATACCTAGGCCAAACATTAATAATGAGCCAAATATACCGTAGCCACCTGCTGCAAACAGGTCAGTTTTAAGCGATACAGAGGAAATAACATTTTGAATGGATGGCGTACCCGGTAACGCTGATAAGGTATAGGTTGCGCCACCTAAACCAATAGCGGCAACAAATAAGCGTTTAGGAATATTCGATTGTTGCAACATTTTGATGCCCAATGGGTACATGGCAAAAATCACCACAAAGACCACGACACCACCGTAGGTAAAAATGGTACTAGCTAAAACGGTGATCCAAAGGACCCTCTTTTCACCTAGCTTGTTTACTAAGGCCATAGCAATACTTGACGCCGCACCACTATCGCCAGTGACTCGACCAAACATTGCTCCCATCAGGAACAGTACAAAGAATTTACCAGCAAAAGAAAACGCCCCTAATGGGCCAAACGCGAAGTATTCGAAAATTGATTTATCTATAGCCAGACCATTGGTGACTACCACCAACATAGTACAAATAAGACAAGCTAAAAAGATGCTAACGCCACGCATAGCAAAGAAAATAAATAGCGCAACAGCCAGCACGATCCCGATATACATTTAATTCCCCCATTAGCATGTATAGTGATGTAAATAACTAGGTAATAAATAGCTAGTTTTCAAATTGTGATGCAATTAAACGGCGAGATTGTCCTTTTTATTATTGCTATATCTGCGATGTGCTTATTAATTTTGTTGTCAGCACTACCGCTTATAACTGGTTGACAAGTTCAAGGTTTAACTAGTTGAGCAAATCTATCATAGCGATATACTTTTAATTGTTAGAAACTTAACATTCTACCAAAGGGGAATAATTGTTTTTTTTTGTTACCATACTGTTAAGCAATAAAGTAATTAGTAATCAACAAGTTACACATTGATTTTACAGAAAATCCATATTGGTAATGTCTAATATTTTTTGTAACTATAATGAAATACAAAAGAAAATAATGAAAAAACAATAAAAGATGGTGATATTTTCGCCACCATTATTGGTATAGTTTATTGATGCTAGACAGTCTGAACTTAAATCGGCCAATAAATAGGCGGTTATTTTTGTTCTTTAGGGTAAGAAGCGACCAGTGAATCTTTAGGAATAATTAAATCGAATTGCTCAATCATTTTGTTTAAATCAGGAATGGTTAGTTTGTTATATTTGACACTTAACATGCCATCATTTTCCATTTTTTTCAGCTCGCGAGCGACACTTTGTCTGGTGGCGCCCACCATTAACCCTAAGGTTTCTTGGGAAACATTACACACCGTCATATCGCCATTTTTTTCTTTAATTCCTTGACTAAACACTAATCTAACCAATACTTTTGCCAAGCGTTTATAAAGCGGCAATAAGTAAGCATCTTCCAGCATTTCTGAAACCATACGAAAACGGTTACAAAGCATGGTATTCATGGCCAATAATATTTCAGGGAAGCTCTGAATAAGGCTTTCAAGTTGCTCATTAGTTAAGACATTTAATAATGTATCTTCACTGGCAACGGCGCTGTTAACTCGGCGCTCTTTAGTCAACAAGCTTAAATCACCAAAGCAATCACCGGGATTGAGTGTCGACAAAATTAATTGATCGCCATCTTCCGAATAGGTACAAATATCAACACGCCCAGATACAATTTGGAAACCAGAATGTGACTCTTCTCGAGACACATAGATAAATTGATCTTTGGCGTATTTTTTTAACTGAACCATTTTTTTCAGCTCACTAAGTGCCTCTTCGCTCAGGTCTTTTCGCCAATTATGTAGATTTGGAACGACTAACATAGACAGATACTCGGTGATATTAGCTATTGCGATATTTTGACAATAATTATATTGCCAAACACAAGCATATAAATATCGATAAAAATTTAATTGTGGGGGAGACTACCTATATTTTGCAAAAAAATAAACCATTATGTTTTGAAAGGGTATTACAAAAAATCGTTTTTATAAGGTTAAATGAAAAAAATTTTGCTGATTTTGACACATGACTAGCGCATTACTAATTACTAGCTACTAATGACTAGATATAAAAAAAAGCAAACGACTTAAATTTAAGTTCGTTTGCTTTTTATTTTGTAATAAGTGATTGCTTGCAGTAGCTATTACACTACCTGTTTATAAATCACTTCTTCAGGGTGCTCGATTTGCGATTGCAATTTCACCCAAGCTTGTTTCACTTGTGCGACATTGTTTTCTTTAACATGACCATAGCCACGTAATTTTTGAGCAGTCGTCGCAAGTTCAACCGCTGTTTGGTATTGAATTTCATTTAACTCGCCAGCAGATAATTTAGGCAATAACGCTAAAATTAATTGCTCGTACTCATCAATCAACTTACGCTCCATTTTACGCTCTTCGGTATAACCAAAGATATCTAATGCACTACCTCGTAAGCCTTTAAACTTAGCTAAAATACCAAAAGCTTTCATCATCCAACTGCCATACTCTTTTTTCATTAAGTGGCCAGTCACTGGATCACGTTTGCTAAATAATGGCGGTGCTAAGTTAAATTTAACGGTAATATCACCATCAAACTGCGCTTTAAGTTTCTTAGCAAATTCGCCGTCAGTATAAAGACGGGCAACTTCGTATTCATCTTTATAAGCCATTAAACGAGAGAAAACACGAGCTACCGCTTTAGTGAATGCTTTGTCTGCCGCTTTATCAGCACTATCAACTTGATCAATTAACGCAACGTAACGTTTAGCGTAATCAGCATCTTGATAGTCAGTTAATAGCTGTACACGATGTGCTTTAATTTCTTCAACCGTATCAAGCGGGGTAAATGGTTTAATTAGCGCGCCAGAAGCTTCTAATATGTCAATTACCTTATCATTGTCATGGGCAATTAAGCGACCTAAAGCGAAAGCGGTTTTATTAAATGATACAGCAACACCATTTAATTCAATGGCTTTTTCAATGGCAGCAGCCGATACAGGAATTAACCCTTGTTGATAAGCATAACCCACCATCATCATATTAGTTGCAATAGTGTTAGCTAATAAGCCTTGCGCCAACTGAGTACCCGCAATGGCGTGATATTGCGCTTCACCACAAATACTGATAATGCTTTGTTCAGCTAATTTATTATTAGCCGGTACATCTGGGGCAAATTGGAATTGAACCGGTGTTTGAACATTACTATTGGCAATAACTTTCGTTTTATCTTTGCCGATACTCATAATAGCATCAGGGCCTGTTGTCGCTAATAAGTCACAACCAATGAGTAAGTCAGCTTCACCTAAACCAATACGTTGAGCGTTGATATCACTGTCTTTTTCCGCAATTTTAAGATGGCTATAAACTCCACCACCTTTTTGCGCTAAACCGGTCATGTCGTAAACTGATGCCGCACGGCCTTCCATATGAGCAGCCATTGACAAAATAGCGCCAATGGTAATAACCCCTGTACCACCAATACCAGTAACCATCACGCTATAGGCTTGTGATAACGGCTTTAATTCTGGCGTTGGTAAGTTGGCAAACAAGCTTTGATCAATTGTTGCGGCACTGCCTTTAGCAACATCACCACCATAAACCGTAACAAACGACGGGCAGAAGCCTTCCTGACACGTAAAGTCTTTATTACAGCTATTTTGATCAATCGCACGTTTACGACCGAGTTCGGTTTCTTTTGGTGTAATACTGACACACGTAGATTGAACAGAACAATCACCACAACCTTCACAAACCGCATCATTGATAAACGTACGTTTTTTCGGGTCTTCCATTAAACCGCGCTTACGGCGACGACGTTTTTCAGTAGCACAAGTTTGCTCGTAAATAATTACCGTTGTGCCTGGAATTTCACGGAACGCTATTTGTACTTGCTCTAACTCTGTGCGGTGTTTAATCTCAACATTAACTGGGATATCACCACTGGATTTATGCAATTCTGGTTTATCTGAAACTAGCACAACCTTTTTTGCACCTTCAGCAAGCACTTGGCGCGCAATATTACCCACCGACATTGGGCCATCGTGTGGCTGGCCACCGGTCATCGCTACTGCGTCATTAAATAGAATTTTATAGGTAATATTAACGCCTGTAGTCACTGCTCCACGAATCGCTAAATAACCAGAATGATAATATGTGCCATCACCTAAGTTTTGGAACATATGCTTGGTTTTAGTAAAGTGTGATAAACCGTACCAGTTCGCGCCTTCACCGCCCATGTGGGTAGATGATAATGTGTTTGGATTGGTAATTAACGCCATGGCGTGACAACCAATACCTGACATAGCTTTAGAGCCTGCTGGCAATTTAGTTGAGCGGTTATGAGGACAACCTGAACAGAAATATGGTGAACGAGCCGTTGCCATATTAATACTAGGTTTATGGCCCAGTTGCAGCTGTAATGCTTTACTGCGCTCTTCAATTTCAGGCGTTAACATGCCTAATTCATCTAAACGATCAACAATCGATAGTGCTAACGATAACGGCTCTAGTTGAACATCACTTGGCAATAATGTATTGCCGTTTAAGTCTTCTTTACCAACAAGACTTGGACGATCTGCCATATTAAACAAGATTTGAGCGGCTTGGCCTTCCATTACCGCTTTTTTCTCTTCAACAAAGAAAAGCTGCTGATGATCCTTAGCAAACTCCGTTAAACCTTCTGGCTCAAGTGGATAAATCATCCCCACTTTATAAACACTTAGTCCTAGCGCTTCAGCTTGCGGCAACGAAATGCCAAGTAATTCCAATGAACGTAGTACGTCCATATAAGATTTACCTGAAGTTACTATACCTAGCTTTTTAGTCGCGGCTAATACTGGTGTTTTATCAATATGGTTTGCTCGAGCAAATTTTTGTGCCATTGGCAACTTCACGCGCGTAACGTCAACTTCATCTTGCATTGGCGTATAGTTGCGTGGTTTAAAATGAATACTACGCGTTGCTTCTGGTACATCTGTCGGCAAGTTATAACTAAAGCTATCAACATCGATATTAAGCGTTGATGTTTGCTCAACTGTTTCGTTAACGGTTTTAAAGCCAACCCAAAGCCCTGAGAATCGAGACATTGCCCAGCCAGCTAAACCAAATTCAAAAAACTCTTCAACATTTGATGGGTACAATACGGGAATTGAACAGGCCATTAACACCAATTCAGACTGGTTTGGTACGGTTGATGATTTACCCGGGTGATCATCCCCGGCAATAACTAACACACCACCATTTTTGTTAGTACCAGAGAAGTTTGCGTGCTTTAATACATCAGCACTGCGATCGGTTCCTGGACCTTTGCCGTACCAAATAGAGAAAACACCTTCAACCGTGGCTTCGTCTGCAACATTGTCTAGTTGTTGAGTACCCCATATCGCGGTAGCGGCTAGGTCTTCGTTAACACCTGGTTGGAATACAATGTTGTAATGATCGAGTAATTCTTTACTTTGGTACAATAACGCATCAAAGCCCCCCAATGGAGAGCCTCGATAACCAGAAATAAAACCTGCAGTATTAAGCTCGGCTTTTTCATCCAACTGCTTTTGTAATGTTGGTAGTTTAGCTAGCGCTTGCGTACCTGAAATTAATATACGACCTTTATTGATCGTATATTTGTCAGTTAACTTAACGTCGTTCATTTTTATCCTTTGCTTAAATTTCTTTTAAGACTCACCTAATAGGTTAGTCTAAGATCGCGCCTTTAGAGGCACTCGATATATGTTTGCGATAGCGCTGCATAAAGCCAAAACCTACCTCTTTGACCAGAGGTTGCCAGTTTGCTTTACGTTTGGCTAATTCTTCATCAGAGATTTCAACATGAATTGAGCGACCTTCAATATCAATGGTAATAATGTCACCATCTTCAATAAACGCGATCATACCGCCGTCTGAAGCTTCAGGTGAAACATGACCCAAACAAGGGCCTGAGGTTGCACCAGAGAAGCGACCATCGGTCACTAATGCTGACGCCCCTAAGCCAGCGGCTTTAAGTGCTAAGGTTGCACCTAACATTTCCGGCATACCTGGCGCCCCTTTGGGCCCCATGTAGCGTAAAACGATAATTCGACCTTCAGGAAATTTACCGTCTTGTAGCATATTAATTGCGTCATCTTCGCTATCAAAACAAATAGCAGGACCAGATGTTTTCATTAGTTCCGGCTTAACACCAGCTTGTTTAATGACACAACCATCTGGCGCTAAATTACCACGAAGCACGGCAATACCGGGCATTTGGCGATGAGCATTTTCTTTATTTGGGATCACGCGGCTATTACGTACTTGCGCATGGTTAATGGTATCAATCAGTGGCTGACCAGTTACCGTAATGCCATCAGTATATAAGTCTTCTTGCATTACTTTCATTACCGCTGGCATACCGCCTGCTGCCCATAAATCTTGAACGCCATATGGACCATTAGGGCTGATTGATAATAACGTTGGAATATGATCAACTTGCTCAAATGCCGTTACATCCATATCCACGCCAGCAGCATGAGCAATAGCAGGCAAATGTAAGGTTGCATTGGTTGAGCCACCAATAACCATGTTCATTTTCACTGCATTTTCAAAGGCTTCTTTGGTCATAATTTGACGAGCAGTAATGCCTTTTTCCACTAAGTGAACAATTTGCTCACCAGTAGCGCGTGCAGCTAATAACTTATCAGAATGCCATGCTGGAATATTTGAGCTACCCGGCAAACAAATACCTAATACTTCGGCTAAACATTGGAAGGTATTCGCAGTACCCATAATTTCACAAGCACCACAGCTAGCACAGGTAACTGACTCTTGCAGCATTTCTGGCTCTTTAAAGTAATCGCCATGATCAATTGAACCTTGAAATTTCGGTGCGTTGCGGACATTAAACTGACCAGGGCCACCAGCAAGATAAATTGACGGCAGATCTAAACGACCCATTGCCATCATCATACCAGGGTTAATTTTGTCACAACCAGCAATAAACACTACCGCATCAAATGCTTGTGAACGAACATGTGTTTCAACAATATCGGCAATTAAATCACGTTGCGCTAACACATAACGCATACCATCGTGCGCCATGGCTACACCATCACAAGGTGCTGGTACGTTAAATTCAGCGTATTCGCCACCCGCGGTTAAAATACCTTGTTTAACTCGATTACCTAGCTCTGCCAAATGAGCATGGCCAGTAGTCAACTCACTATGAGAATTGGCAATTGCAATTAACGGACGTTTTTTAATTTTTTCAGTATCGACACCAGCTCCTTGCAATAACCCTTTTCGAAATTGATTCATAAGGTTACTTGAACTGTTGTAAATAACTTCGCTATTTCTCTTTTTGTTCATCGACACTGACTCCAATCTTATTTATGACCGTCATACTAAATCGCCCATAAGTGAAAAAACGTCACCTACCTAACATTTACCTCAAAAACCTCAAGTTTAAACAACAAAAATAACGCTAACAATTTGTTTTATATAAACTTTATAAAAAACCACTTTATTTACAAATTAATGAATAAAGCCATGACAAATGTCACCTAACTAACAATTTTTTAGTTAATTGCATGATAATTTTTAATTTATACAAGCAGTTAACAAGCAATTCTCAAAAAAATTCAGCTCTGCGGTATAGCTAAGACCATTAAAAATAAGAAATTAATTAAAATAAAAATAGATGAGGACAATTCCTAGTGAGATTACTAAAATCACCATTAGCGCTAATTACTTCTACGCTACTTACATCAACGCTACTTACAACAAGTGCAATTCATGCTACCGAATTAACATCAATGCAAATGACTGATGTTGCGCCAGCAAGAGTAGCTGTGAACGCCGATGAAGCGGCTAAGCGCTTAGCCAAAGGCTTAACCTTTAAAACCATTTCTAATCAAGACCGAAATGACTTTGATGAAGCCGCGTTTGGCGGTTATCACCAGTATTTGGCAAGTGCCTACCCAAACGTTCATCGGACATTAACAAAGGAAGTGGTCGGTGAGCAGCGTCAATTTAGCCTGCTTTATACATGGCAAGGCAGCGATCCTTCGCTCGCACCTGTCGTATTGATGGCTCACCAAGACGTCGTTCCTATTGTTCCTGAAACTCGCGACCAATGGACTCACGATCCATTCGGCGGGGTTATTAAAGATGGTTATATTTGGGGACGTGGCGCCATTGACGACAAAGTCATGGTACACGCAATTTTAGAAGCTGCTGAAATGAAAATTAAAGCAGGCTTTCAACCAAAGCGCACACTGATCTTTGCCTTTGGTCACGATGAAGAAGTTGGTGGTAGCGACGGTATTGGTCATTTAGCTGGCTTATTAGAAAAACGCGGTATTAAGCACATTGCCATGGTATTAGATGAAGCTGCACCTATTGCTCCGGGCTTATTTCCGGGTATAAGTAAAAATACCGCATTAATTTCTATCGCAGAAAAAGGCTTTACTAGCTTAGCCTTAACGATCAACGGCAGTGGTGGTCATTCATCAATGCCACCTGATCACTCAAACATTGGAATTTTGGCTGAAGCTGTTACTAAGCTTGAAAATAATCAATTCCCATACCGAATTACCCCAGCTTTGCGTAGCCAATATCGTTACCTAGGGCCTGAATTGCCAACTTCACAACAACCAATATTCAGTGCTGTTGCGTTTGGTAATGAACAGCAAGTGACGCCATTAGAGCAAACATTTATCGAGCAAATGTCAAAGCTACCACTAACCCGTGCCATGATGCGCACAACAACGGCCGTTACTATGATTAACGGAGGTGTTAAAGACAACGTGTTACCAACTTCAGCAAGAGCCGTAGTCAACTTCCGTATTCTTCATGGTGATACCGTAGATTCTGTTATAGAAACGGTAAAATCTGTGATTAATGATGAGCGTATTGATGTTAGCGTAGTGTCACAATCAACGGATCCTTCGGCAATATCGCCAGTAGCGACCAAAGAATATAACCTGATTGAAAAAACCATTCGCCAAACTTGGGGTAACGATTTAATTGTTTCACCATTTTTAGCGGTTGGTGGTACTGATGCCAAACATTTCTCTTCACGCCCGTTCGCACCAAATGTCTACCGTTTTACCGCATTGCAGTTAGAGTCAGGCAAAGACATTGCCAGATTCCACGGTATTAACGAACGTATTTTAGTTAAGGAATTGGCGGGTTCAATCTCGTTCTTTAACCAGTTGATGAGCAATGTCCAATCAATGTAATCAACTGTACAGTTTAGCTATTAAGTGCTTCAGCTGTTTAGCACTTTAGCGTAAACAGCTAACTGCATCAAAAAAGGTCAACATTCGGTTGACCTTTTCCTAGCTTACTTATCAAGCATACCTATCAAATTTACTGGTCAAAATTGACTTTACCTTGATTGTCAGCATTATTATTCAACACACTTTGCTGACAGCTCTTGGTGAAAGATGTCTTTTAGCAAGGTAATTTCATTAGTGCGTACATAGTTCGGACGAATAATTAATGAAATAGTTCGGTGCGGGCCCGGCTCATTTAAATGTACGGCACGTAATTCTGACTCATTATAAATCAGCTGATCCAACGCCATTTGTGGCACTAATGTCGTACCAAGCTTTCCTGCAACCATTTGAATTAAGGTATGCAAACTCGCTGAATCAAAGTCGGCTTCTTGTTTTTTATTTTGAAAACTGCAAGCCGCTAGCGCATGATCTTTTAAACAATGCCCATCTTTTAATAGCATTAATTTTTCAATATTTAGCTCTTCGCTGGTAATTTCTTTCATTTGGCTTGGACATTCATCTTTATGACTAACCCAATAAAAATCTTCCTGCCAAAAATCAAAACGCATTAAGCCTTCAATTGCAAATGGCAATGCCAAGACCGCTGCATCAATATCGCCATTTCGCACCATATCCACTAAGACATGCGACTGCTCTTCCACAATTTTTAACTTAAAGTCAGGATACTGCTTGCGAAGCGCTGGCAATACTTTCGGCAGTAAATATGGGCCAATAGTTGGAATAACCCCTAAGGTCATTGGACTAGCAAACGGCTGTTTATTAGTTTGTGAAACTTGCATTAACTCATCAAGTTCGAGCTTCACTTTTTTCGCTTTATTTAAGATTAACTGACCGTCATTGGTGACTAACACTTGCTTATTATTGCGCTCAAAAATCGCGACGCCCAATTGTTTTTCTAATTCATTAATTGCGGTGCTTAACGCCGACTGAGAGACATTACACGCTTCGGCTGCTTTTTTAAAATGTAGCGTTTTTTCAACAGCTAACGCGTAATTTAATTGTTTTAATGAAATCATTTAATGACCCCTACCGATTTACGATAGATTTTTATGAACATTAATCTTATTTTAATCACTTTAATTAGACAAGCCTAGTGCTCTTACGTTAACAACACTATAACAATGGTTGAGGAAATAAACATAACATATTGTTATTGAAGTAAAATTCACCTTCACCCTTTGTCATTAAAAATATTGAACATTATCTTCAATACATTCAATTATCCAATATACCAAGCCGTAACTAAGCTTATAAAGCAAATTAAGTAAGCACGTCTAATTACAAGGAAAAAATGACAATGTTATTTAAAAAATCACTTCCTGTTGCGGCGGCGGTATCACTTGCGCTTTCGACAATGGCATTCTCACCATTATCAAATGCAGTGACACAAGCTAAAACCAATCAATTCTGGTGGCCTGAGCAACTCAACTTAAGTCCACTACGTCAGCACGGCGCTGAATCAAACCCTTATGGTGAATCATTTGACTATGCAAAAGCATTCGCCACTATCGATATCAAAGCACTTAAAAAAGATATTGAAGCAACATTGAAAGACTCTAAAACATGGTGGCCAGCAGACTGGGGGCACTATGGTCCATTAATGATCCGTATGGCGTGGCACAGTGCTGGTGTTTACCGTGTTAACGATGGCCGTGGCGGTGCTGCTGGTGGTCAACAACGTTTTGATCCATTAAACAGCTGGCCAGATAATGCCAATTTAGATAAAGCACGTCGCTTATTATGGCCAGTGAAACAAAAATACGGCCATTCACTTTCTTGGGCTGACTTAATGGTATTAGCCGGTAACGTTGCACTTGAGTCAATGGGCTTTAAAACCTTTGGTTTTGCCGGTGGCCGTAGCGATGATTGGGAACCAGATTTAGTTTACTGGGGCCCTGAAACCAATATGCTTAAAGACGAGCGTCGCGACAACAAAGGTAAATTGAAAGGTCCTTTAGCGGCAGTTGAAATGGGCTTAATTTATGTGAACCCAGAAGGTCCACACGGTAACCCTGATCCATTATTAGCAGCCAAAGATATTCGTATGTCGTTCGGTCGCATGGCAATGAATGACGAAGAAATTGTTGCGTTAATTGCTGGTGGTCACACTTTAGGTAAAGCACACGGTGCTAAGCGTCCAGACAAATGCGTAGGTAAAGAGCCGGCAGCTGCTGCTATTGAAGACCAAGGTCTTGGCTGGAAAAACAAATGTGGTTCAGGCGTTGGTGCCGACACTATTACCAGTGGTTTAGAAGGTGCTTGGACAGTCACTCCAACCCAATGGTCATCAAACTATTTAGATAACCTAATGGGCTTTAACTGGGTATTAACTAAGAGCCCAGCAGGTTCCAAACAATGGACACCTGATAATGAAGCGGCGAAAAACTTAGTACCAGATGCCCACATCAAAGGTAAGCGTAACGCGCCGATTATGTTCACGACTGATATCGCGTTAAAAGAAGATCCAGAGTTCCGTAAAGTGGTTGAGCGCTTTAGAGCCGACCCAAGTGAATTTGATAAAGCCTTTGCAAAAGCTTGGTTTAAGTTAACTCACCGTGACATGGGCCCTCGTGCTCGTTATGTCGGCTCAGAAGTGCCAAGTGAAGTGTTATTATGGCAAGACCCATTACCAAAAGCTGATTACAAAACTATTGGTAATAAAGACATTGCTAAGCTTAAAAAGCAAATTTTATCATCAGGTTTAACTACTTCTGAATTAGTAAGAACTGCTTGGGCTGCTGCAGCAAGTCACCGTGTAACTGATATGCGTGGTGGTGCAAACGGTGCGCGCATTCGTTTAGAGCCACAAAATGGTTGGGCGGTAAACAACCCTGCTGAGTTAAGCAAAGCGATTGATAAGCTTGAAGCGGTACAAACGGCATTCAACAAAAAATCAGGTAAAACTAAAGTATCGTTAGCTGATGTCATCGTTTTAGGTGGAGCAGCTGCAATTGAACAAGCAGCTAAAGAAGCGGGTCATAAAGTATCTGTTCCTTTTGCGCCAGGCCGTGTTGATGCCACACAAGCACAAACTGATGTTCAATCATTTAGCTATTTAGAGCCAATGGCTGACGGTTTCCGTAACTACTATGCTGAAGGCAGCTATATGTCGCCAACAGAAATGTTAGTAGACAAAGCTAATTTACTTGGCTTAAACGTACCAGAGATGACCGTACTTGTTGGTGGTTTACGCGCTTTAGGTGCGAACTACGACGGTTCATCTTACGGGGTATTTACTGACAAGCCAGGTGCATTAAGCAATGACTTCTTCGTTAACCTACTTGATATGTCTACTAAGTGGTCAAAAGATCAAGCAAATGATGGTATTTACTTAGGGTATGACCGTGCATCAGGCGACTTAAAATGGAAAGCAACGCCTGTTGATTTAATTTTCGGTTCAAACTCAGAGCTAAGAGCAATCACTGAAGTTTATGCATCAGATGATGCGAAAGACAAGTTTGTTAACGACTTCGTTAACGCTTGGGTGAAAGTGATGCAATTAGATCGCTTTGACATTAAATAACGCTGAGGTTAAGTAAGTGAAAACGATGTAGACAGACGTAATTGACGCTGTCTCTCGATCCCTTTTAATGGCTTTTACTCGTTGTAACACCGCATTTAATTTGGAATAGCCAAACTTAAATTGGTGTACCTAAATTAAAAGCCATTAAATTTGAACGACATTTTATACCATGAAGGTCAATACGTTTTAATAACGTAACGAGCCTTTTTTATTTAACCTCAGGTTTGCATAAGAAATAGTGCTATAGCAATAAATTCAAAAAGTTATGTAACTTTTAATTTCTAGCCAAGTATTTTGGGCTAAATTCAAGGCATATTGCGGTAGGAATAGCGAGTTATTTCACTGCAATATAACGAAGAAATTAGTACAAATAATGGCTAGAAACGCATTGCTTATGTGAAGCTGAGGTTATTTACTAATAACGCCACCCCTCCTGAGATTGACCTCAAAGAGTAAACAAGTTCTCCTTTGTTTGCAGATACAAAAAACAAACATCAGTCTTACATGCCACACATTATTTTACCTTTCAGCAATAATTTCACCTTATTCAATTGATCCAATACAAAAAAAGTCACATTATTATCACATAAACACAACGAGCCTAACATTTAATTAACAACTGTGTTAGTTTAGTAAAATTCGATTTTTTGAACTATAAACAGAAGTAGATTAAAGAGTTTTAGGTACTAATACGTTGCTCGATGTCTTACTTAGCTCCCTAAAAAATTAACCATTAACAACAAGCTTGAAAGCAGCCAAAAGGATCTAAAAAGGAAGCTATTAAGTAGTCTGATATTGACCACAACTATACTCTGTACATTTAGTTTTAACGCTCAAAGTGAAACAACCGACTCATATACGTTAATTACAAATGCCAACGTATTTGATGGTGTTAATGAGAAACTTAAAAAAGGTGCAGATATTCTTATTCAAAACAATTTAATTAAAAAAATTGCTGTTGATATTGAAGCGCCTAAAAATGCCAAAGTTATTGATGCTGCGGGGAAAACCATTATTCCTGGCCTAATTGATACACACTGGCACATGACAATGGCTGAAATTCCACAAACTGCTATATTTTTTGGTGACATATATGAAGTAGCTATTCGTGGGGGGCTAGCATCAGAACCAACGCTGATGCGCGGTTTTACCACGGTTAGAAACCTCGGTGGTAATACATTTTCAATTAAAAAATTGATCGACGAAGGAACGTTGAACGGGCCTCGTATCTTTCCTTCAGGTCCAGTTATGAGCCAAACAGGCGGGCACTACGACTATCGTTTACCTTATGAAGTGCCAGCTGAAAATCCAATGAATTATTGGGGACGCACTGGCTTTATGATAGTTGCCGACGGTGTACCGGAAGTTCAACGAAGAGCGCGTGAAATTTTCCGTATGGGCGCGTATCAAATTAAATTTGCTGCTGGTGGTGGTGTTGCTTCAATTTTTGATCCTGTTGATGTAAGACAATATTCACTCGAAGAAATGAAGGCAATTGTTGATGTCGCTAAAAGTTACAACAGCTATGCCGCAGTACATGTATTTAACGATGAAGCGGTAGAAATGGCACTAGAGGCTGGTGTTATGTCAATGGATCATGGCTTTTTACTAAGTGAACGAGTATTGAAGAAAATGAAGAAAAAAGGCGCATGGTTAAATATTCAGCCACTGCTTAACGATGAAGATGCGTTTGATTTTTCAACTAACCCAGTTGCTCAGAAGAAATGGATTCAAATCACCAATGCAACTAATACCATTTACCCTCTTGCTAAGAAAATCGGTGTAAATATGGCATTTGGTACAGATTTGTTAATGGATAGAAACTTAGCTGCCAAACAAGGGAAATTCCTTGCCAAGCTTGGCAACTGGTTTACGGGCTATGAAGCGCTTAAAATGGCAACATCTGAAAATGCTAGATTACTTGCATTGTCAGGCCCTCGTAGCCCTTACCAAGAAGGTCCGATTGGTGTGCTAAAGGAGGGGCATATGCTGACTTGATTGTTGTTAATGGTAACCCATTAGAGAATTTAGATTTAGTAGCGGATCCTGATAAAAACTTCGCAGTTATCATGAAAGACGGTAAAGTATTTAAAAACACTTTATAAGAAATAAGTACGTCATATTTTAAGCCGTCATTTTCACATGGCGGCTTTTTCACACTTAAAGAAAAAACTATTCATGTCAGATATAAGCCAAGTTTGGCTCGCCTATATCCCATCAATTCGCGCTCAGTTGTTATTGTTCAATTTTTACGAACATGAAAATCAATTTATTCAATTTTATTTAATTTTCCACACCTCGTATTATTTCCCCATCGAAGGCAAACACGCTTTTTGTTAAACAACTAACTATTTATTCATTACAAAATTAAAGGAAATCATCATGGCTCAAATCGGCAAATTAATTCCAGAATTTAAAGCACAAGCATTCCACAACGGTGAGTTCGTTGAGGTAAGCTCTGACAGCGTTAAAGGTAAGTGGTCTATTTTCTTATTCTACCCAGCTGACTTCACCTTCGTATGTCCTACTGAATTAGAAGATATGGCTAACCAATACGAAGAGTTACAAGGTTTAGGTGTTGAAGTTTATGCAGTATCTACTGATACGCACTTCTCTCACAAAGCATGGCACGATTCTTCAGATGCGATTGGTAAAATCAAATTCCCGATGATTGGTGACCAAACAGGTAACATTACCCGCGGTTTCGACGTAATGATTGAAGAAGACCACATGGCACACCGTGGTACTTTCTTAGCTGACCCTGATGGCATCATTCAAGTGGCTCAAATTCACGCTGGTGGTATTGGTCGTAGCGCTAAAGACATGGTGCGTAACGTGAAAGCAGCACAATATGTTCGTGAGCACGACGGTGAAGTGTGTCCGGCGGCATGGGAGCAAGGTGAAGCGACATTAACGCCTAGCTTAGATTTAGTAGGTAAAATCTAATTAAATCAAGTTAAACCTTTCCCTTGGTTTATGGTTAATGCTTAAAAATTTTATGTTTAAAAACTAGCGACTCATTGTTTATTTAACATAAATTGTACTAAGCATACGTAGTTAGCGCTGACATGGTCAGCGCTTTTTTTATCTATCGTTTTTATCTATCGTATGCTTCACTAGTTATTGCTTTCTTTCTCCCTCCCACTCCTGCCTGAGTTATTTTCGCTAATTCATGCAATTGAACTTTAAAGCCTTAACCAACGTACCAGCAATATAAGAGATAAATTAGTTAACATATTCATAACATTAGCTAGACTAACAAAAGCTACGAATGCAATCGTATGCATTAAAACTTTGCTTGGCAGGCTGTATAAATTATGTTCAAAATAACTCGGTTGCTGCCGAATTTCGGAAAAATAATTAGCACTATTTATATCGTCAGGTTTTGGAGAACACCATGAAGTTGGTTAATTGGTTTAAAGTCATCACACTTGCGGCTAGCTTACCTTTGCTAAGCGCCTGTCAGCATTCAGTCTTAGCGACCGACCAAGTAAGTGCGCAGCAGCCTGAGCCGCAAACTTATGTTAAGTTAACCCACCCTGATTGGGCCAAAAACGCCAGCCTCTACCAAATAAATCTTCGTCAATTTACCGAACAAGGCACTCTTGCCGCCGCCCAACAGCAATTACCAAGATTAAAAGCACTTGGCGTTGATATTTTATGGCTAATGCCAATTCATCCCATTGGCGAAGAAAACCGTAAAGGCAGCTTGGGCAGCCCTTATTCAGTGAAAGATTATTACGGTGTGAACGCTGAATTTGGCACACTAGACGATCTTAAAAACTTCGTAAATGCCGCTCACGAACAAGGTATGTACGTCATACTTGACTGGGTTGCTAATCACACCGCGTGGGACAATAACCTGCGCTTTGATCACCCTGATTGGTATGAAAAAGATCGTCATGGCAATTTTCGCCCAACACCTTGGTGGGACTGGTCAGATATAATTGATTTAGATTACAGCAAGCCTGAAGTCAGACAATATATGACGCAAGCCATGGCTTACTGGGTAAAAGAGGCCAATATCGATGGTTTTCGTTGCGATGTAGCCGGCTTTGTACCTATTGATTTTTGGGAAAATACTCGCGCAGCATTAGAGCAAATCAAACCGGTATTTATGCTTGCTGAATGGGAAATGCGCGACTTGCACGCTAATGCATTTGACGCAACTTATGCTTGGTCGTGGCAGCAAACGGTTCACAACATTTTATCGGGTCACAGCAAAGATCTATCACCACTATTTGTTTACTACTCGTGGAATGAAAGCGCCTACCCTAAAAATATCTATCGCATGACCTATGTCACTAACCATGATGCAAACGCTTGGGAAGGCACAGTATTTGAGCGTTATGGCAGTGAAGAAAAAGTTGCCACTGCCATTGTATTATCTGTTTTGGGTGAAGGTATGCCATTAATTTACAATGGCTTAGAAGCGGGTAATGATCGTCGTTTGGCATTTTTTGAGAAAGATCCTATTACTTGGCAGCCACATCCATTTAATCAACTGATCACCCAACTATTAGCACTACAAAAATCTAATACTGCGCTGTGGCATGCAAATTACGGCGCTACCATGGAGCGGGTCTGGCAAAGTGAGCCAGATAGCGTTTTAAGTTTTGTACGATAAAATGAACAAGATAAAGTCTTGGTTTTAATTAACTTTAGCGATGAAACCAAAACGCTTTCTTTTACTGATGACTTGCAAAATGGCGACTACACCGATTACTTTGCTAATACTCAACACACAATTACTCAAGCGACGCAAATTACTTTAGCGCCCTGGCAATATAAGGTGTATGTTAAATAACATTACAAATAAGCCTAAATCAATAAACGCGAGTAAATGAACCACTTTCAATTAAATCCACAAGGCGAATATGCTGGATTAGGCGAAACTTTTGAAGTCATTATTGATGGCAAGCCATTGCTAGCGCTAGTTGCTGATTTTGAGCGTCAATACAGTACGTCAATTAATGGTAGCTATATTCCGGCGCTAAATAAAGACGATTTAACCGCTTCTCTTGACGGTGAAGCTCACCGAGTAATGACCTTAGCTTGTAATTGCGGTAATTGGGAATGCTGGTTTTTCGTTAATGAGGTCGGCTTTATCGATAATCTAGTTTATTGGCATCAATGGTCAAACCCGTATCGCAACGATAAATCCAAACAAGCAGAAAACTTATATTGGTGTTACATAGACTTTCCAACCTTAGTGTTTGATAAACAGCAATATCAAACAGAAATTAATCGCGCCTTATCACTGTGCTTGTAATTATGCTTAGCTCATAGCTGGGCCTGAGGTTAACTAATTACCACGATACCATTGGTTTTCATACGCCAAACTGCCCCACAAAGCATGAGCCAGTGCAATTTTTTCCAATTTAACATCACCTTTATTTGGTACTAATTTTTGTAAATCAAATTGATAGCTAAAGTTAAGTGCAGGCTTTTGCGGCTGCAATATCGTGACTTGCTGCCCTTTTAAATAAGCAAAATTGTCAGCATATTGCATCATTGCGCGACCTGCGGCGTCTGGATTGGTTAAGTCCTGACCTAACATCGGCGACTGATTAACAATACCAATAAGTGATAACAAGGTTGGCGCTAAATCAATTTGACTCACCACGCGCCTATCGACAATATTTTCTCGCCCTGCATTTAATATTATCCCCGGAATGTGAAAATTGTTAATTGGCACCAAATCACTTCCGCTTACCCGAGCGTCGTGATCAGCTACAATCAAAAATACCGTATCTTGCCAATAGGCTTGCTGTTTAGCCTGTACGATAAATTTCCCTAGCGCATAATCAGCATATTGAATTGCTTGGTGTCGCGCTAGATCTTGCTCACTAAAGCTGGCCAATTGCTGTTTGCTGTAGGTCATTGGTGTAATGGCCCCTGATGGGATCTCAAACGGATCGTGGTTGCTTGAGGTAAATATAAAGCTGAAATATGGTTGGTTTTGCTGATGCAATTTGTTGAGCTCACGATTTGCTTGCGCAAATAAGTCTTCATCGCTAGCGCCCCACGAGCCAACAAATTTCGGTTGTTCAATATCGTCAAAATCAACAATTTCACTAAAGCCATTACCCAAGAAAAAGCTTTTCATGTTATCGAAATGACTTTCGCCGCCATAAATGAACTGAGTCGTATAATTATTATTCTTTAGCAATTGCGCTAAGGTGAAAAAGCCACTTTGCGATTTATCCAGCTTTACCACCGCTCTTGCTGGTGTTGGGGTAAAACCTGTGATCACCGCTTCTATTCCACGCACAGATCGTGTACCAGTAGCGTAAAGGTGTTCAAATGCCCAACCTTCGCTTGCTAACTTGTCAAGGGCTGGCGTTAATGGCAGGCCACCTAACGAAGACACAAATTGTGCCCCTAAACTTTCCTCTAAAATAATAACCAGATTTTTAGGTTTGCCTTGGTAACTTGGCTGGCGAATACTAAGTGAAGGCGCATCTGACGCGGAAAATCTACTTTCTGCCAAACCACTTTCCTGACGCACCAGTTTAATCACTTGTTCTACAGGCATTTTGCCGTAAAGTTTAGTGGCGCTTTTTTCATTCCCCAGTTCTTTTATCGCATGTGCAACGCTATAAGCAGAATTTAATGTTAACGAATTAATCAGTGGATCTGTTGAAAAATAAACAAATGCAGGGTTTATTGGCCGATGACCTAAGGTGCCACGCGCACAGAGTAAACACACAGTAGTGGCCAGCAACGAAGTACTTAAAGCTACAGAAAAAGAATGTTTTTGAGCTTTTTGACTCGAAAAAATTCGCTGATTGATCACTTTAAGATAAAAATAAATTAAGGCAACCAGCGCTAGCATCACACTGATTAACGCGACACTGTGACCATTAATGAGCATTTGACTCACTTCAGCAGGATAAGCCAAATACTCGATAAACAGCCGATTAGGTCTAAGCCCATATTCATGAATAAATGCCGGTGTCGCTAATTCAAAAAACAATAGGCCAGCAAACATTAGCAAAATTAACAGATGATGGCACAAGTTGGAGTTATTTTTAGAGCCGCCAACATTTAAAGCAACCAAACTTGGAAGGTTAAAATCGGTTAAAATGAGTTAGATAATTATTCTTGGACAAAAGTAGGGTTAGAATTTTCGTTTTAATAATGATGATGAAAAAATTTACCGCACTTATCGCTTTAATCATAATTTGCACCGGCTGTGTTGGCTTAAATCCTTATTCTGCCAGTCGGCTAGGCGAAAAAGCTGAACTTACGCAATTGGCCATTGCCGCAGCATTAACTAAGTCGCCGCAAAAAAGAACGACTCAAGAAAAACTACTGTTCAATGAGCGATGTATGGAAGCTAAACTGCAATATGACCAAGCACTGGAAATGCAAGATACTAGGCTTATTGACAAGCAAAAAGCGGCAATGGAGACTTTTTGCTTAATTTAGCGCTAACCTTCTTCTCTTAGCACTATCGACACTAATTTATTAACAACTGGCGCGACAAATAGCACGGTTGGAAACGCCACCGCAAAAGCAAAGCTCCATGCTTTTAACCAAATTGTCACGATATTGGCGACTAAACCAATATTAAATACGCTAATAACAAATGACATGATGCACGACATTAATAGCGCCATAAAAAAGGCAAAGACAATGCGATGATGTTTCGCCGAAATCATATTTTTTACTCGTTCTAACTTTCTTTGATTCTATTGTTCTTTCGTACTTTCATTCTATCGTTTTATCGTGCTGACTTTTAAAGAACAAAAAATTACGGATACTTAGGCTACGGCATGGTACAAGGTGGAAGTTAGATTTAGCAAACAATACGTTAGTTCCTGCGCGGTTCACTTGCATGATCTCTCGCCGATTAATAATCATCACCACGATGTTTGTTTTGTTTAACCCGCTTTACCGTTTTCACCATTTTGGCAAAGTCGCGCCCTTGCGCCCGTTTTTCTGCCAAAGTTGCGGTGGCGTGAGCATTTTCTCGCAGTAATTTATGATAATTATCTAAGCGTCGCTGCGCTAAATTACCGTCAGCCACTTCCTTTAATACCGCACAACCGGGCTCATTTTGATGGTGACAGTCGGCAAACCGACAGTGTTTAGCAAGCTGTTCAATATCATCAAATACCGTCGTTAGCGAATGCTCAACATCAGCTACTTTTAATTCGCGCATACCGGGCACATCAATAACATTGCCGCCACTAGCTAATGGATGCAACTCCCTAAAAGTTGTGGTGTGTCGTCCTTTTCTATCTTGCTCTCGTATACCGCTAGTTGCCGCTAATTCAGTGCCTGCTAAGGTATTAAGCAAGGTTGACTTTCCTACGCCCGACGAGCCAACCAAGGCGATAGTATCGGTTTTACCAATCCATGCCCGCACACCACTTAAGGTGTCAGCATCTAAACCGTTGATTAACTCTACGGCAACACCAGCTTGTGCTTGGCGAGCCAGTGCAACATATTCACTTGGATCGTCAACTAAATCTGCCTTAGTTAACACAATAACAGGCATTGCGCCTGCTTCGGCGCACAGCGCCAAATAACGCTCTAAACGTGAAAGTTTAAATTCTTCATTACATGAACTAACGATAAACAAAATATCAATATTGGCGGCAATGGGTTGAATATCGCTGTTTTCGCCAGCGGCTAAACGCTTAAACAAGGTTTTACGCGCTAGCACTTGTACTATGCGCGACATAGTTGGATCGAGTAACACCCAGTCACCAACCGTTGGGCGTTCTATAGCATCGCCGTCCCTTACGCTTGGCGCCAATTCAACCACCAACTCGCCAGTTTCACACAGCACGGTGGTTTTGGTGCGCTGAACCGCAGACACTCGGCCAAGCTGAGTTAATTCACCGCCTAGTTCAGCAAGTTGTTGAGTAAAATATGGTACTAAGCCCAATTTAAATAAGGTTTCAGTCATTTAATTTATCCATTAAAAACATTGCCTAGCTTCACAATTTGATAATAAACAAAAGTCATAATACATAACTAAGTTTTATTATTACGAAAATTTTTGTAACTTCTTTTAAAACTATAGACAGATATAAATTGACCAATTATTATCAAATAACTGAATGATTTTAGACCAGTAATTTTGTTTACTGCCGTTCAAACCTAGTTGTTGAGCAGTAAATATACAAAATAAAAATAAATAAACAGGGAGATAGAAATTTGGATATTTCAGTGGTCATCCCCGCTAAAAACGAACAAGACAATATTCTACCTTTAGTTCAGGAAATTTTTGCGGCACTAGGCCCAACCCCTTCATTTGAAATCATCTATGTTGATGATGGCAGCACCGATAACACTTACGCTAACCTCAAGCAATATGCCGCCAGCGACTACCCACAATTACGAGTGATAAAACATAAAAATTCGGTTGGTCAAAGCACTGCAATTCATACTGGCATTCGCCACGCTAATGGCCGCTTAATCATTACGTTAGATGCCGATGGTCAAAACGATCCTGCTGATATTCCGAATATGCTGTTAGAGGCTGAAAAATTCAGCGATGGCCAACATTTCTGTATCGCCGGTTATCGAAAAAAACGTAAAGATACCGCTTGGGTGCGATTTCAATCACGCTTTGCCAATAACATTAGAAGCAAAATGTTAGGCGATGACACCCCCGATACTGGCTGTGGTTTAAAAATATTTCCAAGACAGACCTTTTTACAATTGCCGTACTTTGATCATATGCATCGATTTTTACCGGCACTGATCAAACGCCAAGGCGGCACAATCAAAGTGGTAGAAGTTAATCATCGCGATCGCCAGTTTGGCACGTCTAATTACAATATGCTTGGGCGACTACGCGTCGGTGTTGTCGATTTATTTGGGGTGATGTGGCTGCAACGGCGCAGCAAAATCACTGATGTGATCATTGAACATGAATAAGCTGTGGCAAAAACCTGTGGTCAGAGTATTTAGCCGGCTACTGGTTTTGCTAATATTGTGTTTGGTGATAATTAAATTAACCAACCAAATTCCAGCAATCGATGCCTTTAATGAAAAATGGATTGATGGCCACACCCGCAATAATGGCCTGCAGGGTGTAATTCAGTTTTTTGCCGTTGCCACCATATTGCTATCTATTGGTGTGCCAAGACAGTTTGTCGCGTTTTTAGCTGGCTATGCTTTTGGTTTTACTGAAGGTTTGATTTATTCAACGCTTGCCGCGACAGCCAGTTGCGCACTGACCTTTTTATTATCCCGATTTTACGCAAGACCCATAGTTAGCCGACTATTTCCTCGACAAATTAACCGAGTTAACCACTTTTTATCAGTACAACCTTTTGCAATGACGATCATGATCCGGCTAATGCCGTTTGGCAATAACTTGATCACTAACCTGATATCAGGTGTAACCTCCGTTAACTTTATCGCCTTTTTGGCCGGCTCATTTATCGGCTATTTACCACAAATGGCAATCTTTGCCTTAATGGGTAAAGGTGTTGTGGTGCAGTCGATGTGGAAAATAATCTTAAGTACCGTGCTGCTGGCTATCTCCAGTTTTATCGGTATTTATTTATACAAAAAACTTAAGGTTCAACATGTGGCCGAACACCCTTCGGCCATAGAACCCACTCGCTAACAAGTAAGCTTGAGAAATAGATGTTATGACAACCACACAGTTACATCAGCCAACGCTACTCGGTAAACTTTTTGCCAACGAACAAAATGCGCTTTATGTATTTAATCGCCTTTGCCAGTACTTGCTCTTATTCTTGATTTGGGCTTTTATCATCTGGCAAGTATTTATAGCCATTAATCATCGACGAAACCAGCGCACTTTTTTCGCGGCGCTCTGCGACAATAACGCCAATAATATGCAATGGAATTAACAGCAATAAACCATAAAAGCTAAATATATGAGCGCTCATAAACGGCGCTCGCATTGCCCTAACTTCTTTGTAAGCCTCTTGGTCAATATTACTTTTTGAATAAGGTTTAATATCAGCTAGTTTTGATTTGTCTATCGCGACCCGCTCAGCAAAATAATTGCCTAACGGCGGATAGTAAATATCAGTACCGGCTAACACTAAACCAGAAACCATTTGCACCGTCATTAACAATAATAACGCAGCGACCATTAATTTACCGGCAGGGTTATGGCCTTTGTAAGCCGAAGTTTCATGGCGTTTAAACGCTGACAATTGCTGAGTATAGCCGCGAGTAAATGGCAACATTTCCCGCCAACGTTCATAACCTTTGCCAACAAATGCCAGTATTAATCTAAACACTAAATTAGCGGCAAAAATATAACCCACTAACACATGAAGAGTTTTCAATAAGATTTTGCCTTCGGTGCTAACGCCAAAAGAACTAGCATTTAAAATCACTACACCGATAACAATAAGTAAGGTTATAGCCGTTACATTTAGCCAATGAAATAATCTAATTTTCCGGCTCCACACTTTTACCGCGTTTCGAGAATCACTCATACTTAATCCTTCAATAAATTTATGCTAAATCTTTGCTATAAATGGCCAGTTGCAATAACTGGCGTGCACCAATACTTAAGATGCAGCGACTGACAAACAACCGCCAAACTCGTTTTTAATGCATCAAGTTTGTCTTGAGCAATTAACACCTCAAATTGCACCATATCTTGGTAGCCACGCACCTGCTCTTCAATGTTAAAGGCACTGTGCTCTTTACTATAGCCGCAGATCGGCTTCAAATTAAACCCTGAAATATCAGGATAACTCAATAAATGATCGGTTAGCTCATCTTTTAATGGTGTTGGCGAGATTAAGGTAAATAAAACCATGGATTCAGGCATGTCTTTTCTCCAACAACTGATAGAAAATAGGTAATAAATACAAAGTGGTAATAGTTGAAGTGACTAAACCACCAATCACAACAATAGCAAGCGGCTTTTGAATTTCAGCGCCGGAGCCAGTGGCAAAAGTTAATGGAATTAAGCCAAACATGGCCGTGGTTGCTGTCATCAGTACCGGTCTTAATCGCCTGATCGAGCCAGTAATCACACGTTCATTTAATTGACTGGTTTGCAATTTATTTTGCTCAAAATAACTGACCATCACCACGCCATTGAGTACGGCAACACCAAGCAGCGCGATAAAGCCCACAGATGCCGGAATAGATAAATACTGCTGTGAAATATACAGTGCAAAAATCCCTCCCATCAGGGCAAATGGAATATTGGCTAAAATCAAGGCTGATAATGGCAATGAGCGAAATGTGGTAAATAAAATGATGAAAATCAATAACAAGGCTACCGGCACAACCACCATTAAATTGTTCATTGCCCGTTGCTGATTTTCAAATTCTCCGCCATAACTTAAAAAGTAACCACTCGGTAATTGCAGTTCACTCGCAACTTTTGCTTTAAGCTCATCAACAAAGCCAACCACATCTCGCCCTTCAACATTACTACTAATCGCGACAAAGCGCTTGCCACTTTCTCGTTCAATCAATAGCGGTTCTTGTTGCATTGAAATATCAGCAATCACCTCGAGTGGTAACAAGGTATTATCCGGCATTAAAATTTGATGTGCAGATAATTCTGCCAGTGATTGAATGCGCTGACTGTTGCTAGCTGATGAACTCGCCAACATAATTGGCGTAAATTGATTCACTTCAATAATTTCTGATATCGCTCGCCCTTCTAGCTGCGGCTTTAAATAGTCAGTTAAGCGTTGCACCGTCATTTGGTAACTACTGGCGATTTCTGGCTTTAACGCTAAACGTAGAAATTTCCCGCCTTCAATTAGCGCCATTTGTACATCGCTACTGCCTTGAGTGTTGCTAACAACGGCTGAAACCTGCTCAGCGAGCTTTGCTAATTGACCAACATCATCACCAAACACCTTAATTGAAACATCGCCGGTGCTACCAGTAAGCATTTCTGAAATGCGCATTTGAATCGGCTGAGTAAAGTTGATGTTCATGCCTGGATAACCACTTAATACCTGACGAATAGCGCCAATAATTTCTTGCTTAGTATTAAATCGCCATTGTTCTGCTGGTTTTAGCTCCATAAAGACATCAGTTTCATTTAGCCCCATAGGATCTAATCCAAGCTCATCAGCGCCAGTACGTGCCACAATCTGCACCACTTCAGGCACTTGCGCTAAAATCGCTTGCACCACTTGCTGATCAATAGCAACAGATGCTGCTAAGGTGATGGTTGGCGATTTTTCTAACTGGACAATAATATCGCCCTCATCCAGTGTTGGCAGAAAGCTTTTACCAAGCTGAGTAAAAAGCACTCCACTGCTAACTAACAAAAGTAATGCCGCCGTTGACAATAATGCCGGCTTGGTCATCGCTTTAACTAATGACGCGTGATAAATACGTTGCAAAAACCGAACAATCGCGGGTTCTGTTGCACGCTCTTGTTTAAGCAGCAAGGAAGCCAAAACCGGAATAACCGTTAATGACAACACCAAAGCCGACATCATGGCAAACACAATCGTCAGCGCGACAGGGGTAAATAACTTTCCTTCTAATCCGCTTAAAGTTAACAGTGGTGAAAAGACTATCACCACAATTAAGGTGCCAGAAACCGTCGGCACTGCGACTTCCTTGCAGGCACGATAAATCACATGCAGCTTAGGTAAGTGTTGATTGTCGGATAATCGATTAATCGCATTTTCAACCACCACTACCGACGAGTCCACTAGCATACCGATGGCAATGACCAAACCGCCTAAGCTCATCAAATTGGCAGAAATACCAAAATACTGCATCAGAATAAAACTGGAGAGCGCTGCCAGCGGTAAAGATACCGACACCACTAACGCAGCGCGAATATTGCCAAGAAATATCGCCAGTAGCACAATAACTAAAATTACCGCCTGAACCAGAGCCTCGGTAATGGTATTTATCGCGGTGTTAATTAAGTTTGCCCGATCATAAAACACATTCACTTCTGTGCCTGCTGGCAACGCATGCTGAATTTCTGCGAGTTTCACTTTAACTGCGGCCACAACTTCGGCGGTATTACTGTTTTTCAACGCCACCACTAAACCTTGCACGGCTTCACTGCCGTTGTGCGTCACCGCGCCATAACGGCTTAAGTGACCTTGCCCAATATTGGCAACATCTTGAAGTCGAATAATCGACTGTTCATTTGCCCGTATAACTAAGTTAGCCAAGTCACTCATTTGCTCAAACTTACCTTGAGTACGAACAACAATATTGTCATTGCCCTTATTAATTCGGCCAATTCCGCCATTAAGGTTATTAGCAATAATCGCCGCTTCAATATCGTCAATACCAATTGCAAGCTGCTGCATTTTTAGCACATTCGGGGTGATTTCATAGGTTTTTACAAAACCGCCCAAACTATTTACATCAGCAACACCAGCAACGGTTCTTAACGCAGGACGAATTTGCCAATCAAGTAACTCTCGTTTTTGCTGTAGACTTAAACTGGGGTTATTGATGGTAAACATAAACATTTCACTAAGCGGCGTACTCATTGGCGCAATGCCACCAGTAATATGTACCGGTAATGACGACCAGACATTCATTAGCCGCTCATTAACTTGTTGTCGCGCCCAATAAATATCAGTGCCTTGGTTAAAGTCTAAGGTAATAACGGTAATGGCATACTTAGTGGTTGAGCGCAGTGTTGCTTGATTAGGAATACCAAGTAGCTCAGTTTCAATTATTCGGGTCACCTGACTTTCAATTTCAGAGGTCGTCATACCCGGCGCTTTTAGCACAATTTTAACTTGTGTCGGTGAGATATCAGGGAAAGCATCGATTGGCAATTTCAACCAAGCATTTGCGCCTACCGCAATAAGTAGTAGTGCCATAATGCTGATAAATACTCGCTGAATGAGCGAAAAACGTATTAATACCTCAAGCATGTTACTCTCCTAAGCCTATAAACATGCCTTGCGCTATGCTTACCGATGAGCTTAATACTTGATCTTGTGCACTAAGTTCAGCCGATTGCACTAAATATGAGCCCCCTTGTTTTCCAACAATATTGATCGCGACAACTTTCAATTTATCGCCTTGTTTAACCGCAACATGCTCTTGATCATCCAGTTCAAAAACTGCTGACTGGCTCACTTGATAACTTTGCGTGTGATTACTTTGGGTGTGATTATTTTGGGTGTGGTTATTTGGGTTGAGATTATTTTGGCTTTGGTTTATTGGGGTACGGCTATTTGCGATACGATAACTCGGCGCTAAAACCATTTGTTGTCCCAATAGCAAACGACAGTCTTTGCTAGGTTTCAACCAAACCGCCTGCTGATAATTGCTTACTACCAGCTCAACACTATCAATTGTAAATTGACATTGAAGCTGCTCACTGTCAAAACCAATTAAACGATTAACTTCTTGGCTGGGTAAATACGCTTTGAGATAAAAACTTTCAGTAGGTATTACTTGATAAACACTAGTGTCATCAGCTGCATTTAATTGAACAATGCCTGATTTTGGGCTGATAAGTGTGACCACTTCATTTTGGTCAATACTAATTTGGCTTTCTAAGTGAGAAAAATGTTCGTACTTTAATTTAGCATCCAAATAATTTTTGTGCGTTTCCAACCATTGTGCGCTTTTAATTGTTTGTTCATCGGCATAGCGTTGGGTTTGCTCTAAATGCTGGTTATTTTTCAAATACAAGGTTTTAGCAGCTGCTAATTCATCAATAAAGTGATGAGTATCAAAACCGTCAATAGTACCAATAACATCACCTTGATTAACATATTGACCGTTATAAACCGCAAATTGTACTTGCTGAATATCTAGCGGGATCATCACTTTATATGGCGCATTAGGTTTGGTTACCACCTCAGCCATTACCGCCGCACCTTTTAGTTCATTAACCGGCGACAGTTCGCTAAAGGACACAGCAAAATTACCCAAGCGGGCAATATCTAATTCGTTCGACGACTGTGCATTTACCGCCGACATTGCTGTCATCAGTAAACTGCAAAATAAAACAGGATTAACAAAAGAAAAACGTTTGTACATAAGCCACCTAAAACCGTAATAAAAAAACCTAATAAAAAAGCGTATAAATCGAGACATTGGATGTGTAATTGCTAAGCAATAACTAAGTAAAAGCTGAGTAATGGTTAAGTAATTGTTAAATCAATGTCGATATCCATTTAGAAGTAGTGGCTATTCTTATAAACTATTGAAATTCTGACATCGGGCAAGTGCTGTTAGCGTATAGGACATATGTCCCATACCACAACCTAACCAATTGAATTGATTATGAAAGATAAATTTATCGCGGTATTACTTGGCATTATCATGGTGCTTAACTTTTTTGACGTGCTTACCGATATTTCGTTAGGCGTGCCACTGTGGCACATTATTGAGGAAGGCATTATCGTACTTGCTTCTGCAATTGGCGTGATCTTTTTAGTTACCGAAATTAACCGCCGTACTAAAGATATTAACCACCTTAAAAAAGAGCTCGTCAAGTCTGATGACAAATTGCAAAACATCTCTGAAGAAATGAAGAATGTTCGAGCAAAATACAGTGAATTAATTTATCAGCAATTTAACGACTGGAGCTTAACCCAAAGCGAGCAAGAAATTGCCATTTTAATGCTTAAAGGCCTAAGTTTTAGAGAAATTGCCGGAGTTCGAGATACCAAAGAAAAAACCGTTCGTCAGCAAGCCTCTAAAATCTATGAAAAAGCCAATATTGAAGGCCGCCATGAATTTTCTGCGTGGTTCTTAGAAGATTTTTTAACGCCGTAACTCGCCACAATTACAAGGTAATAGTTTAACCAAACCAATTGAATCAAAAAAAGGGGCTAATTGCCCCTTTATCATGTTTACTCTCTGTGCTTATTTCATAATAATTTCACGTAATCGATATTCGCCGGTTAACGTTCTAACTTCTGGGTATTTTGCCGAAATTTGATTCGATTTTTTCTGATTTTCTTCACCCCATTTTTTCATAAAATTAGCGTACTTTTTCTTGTTGGGTTCAAGATCAGAGGCATTATCGAACATCACCATTAACACCATATTAAACTCACCACTGACGGGTAATTCACTGCCGTAAATTTTCCAATCTTTAATATAACCAAGCTCTTTTTGTATTTTTACAGCTTGTACCCAACTTTGGCTTAAACCGGCTAAATAGACATCTTCCATATTAGGATCCACTTTGACTGTGGTCATGGCGATTATATCTTTACCGATATCGTAATCTTCATATACTTCTAGACGTTCTTTAGCTACTACTGAATAACTCAATAACAAGCATAAAAATGCTACTATCCCATTCTTCATTTTCTGTACTCCTGTACATTAGATTAAATTCGCTTTGGTGTTACGTCTAACCAAGCTGGTTAAGTATAGTTGAGAATGAATATAAATCGCGTTTTCTAGTTTATGCGTCAATTTATGTAAGTAAAAACAGGTGGAAAATAGCATGAACCAAGCCGACAGCGGCTGCAAGCAGCACTAAATTGGATGGTCGGCTTGTTGTTAACTATTTTTATTGAGTTTTGTTAAATAGTAATGTGTGCAATTACATTGCTGCTTACACGCCATTTATTCAATTATTAGCCAGTACGCAATTTACACTTCTGATGTGGCAAGCACATTTAGCAATTGAATAAATGCCGCTACCGATTGCTTTGACGCACACTCTTCCATGGTGTGATAACCGGTGGTGGGTACCTGAATAGTGGTTCCGTCCACCAAGCCATTTGAACTCGCGATAATGCGGCCTAATTCAGTACTACCAATCGACCTAGGCGATTCCCCCTGACTTTCCAGTTGTTGGTTTACTTCATCCATGTACTTATCTTTATATAAATAACTGATATTTTGTTGGCGGCAAATATCTTCTACTAATCGCGTGGTTTCACGATTAAACGCCGCGTTTGCATCACGGGTGCGCAATACTAATTGCTGTTTACTGGCCGTTTTAACATCAGGAAATGGGCTGGTATCAACCACAAATAATCGATTAGTTGAGCCGCCAAATCGGCGAAACCATTCCAACAGATAACGCCAGCTTTTGCCGGCCTCTTCTTGGGCAGTAAAAAATGCCGTGCCTTCAAAACCTAAGCTAAATAAATGCACTAATACTGCAGCCGACAAGACATTATCTAATTGTCCGTATAATCGGCCATCGGCTATTTTTAACTTGTCTTTAAAAGCGACGGGAGTACCAGCCACCACACTTTCTAAGCCATTCAGCTCAAATATTAAGTTATTTCGATTTTCACAAATATAAGTATTTTTGATAGTGCCACTACCGCGATAAGCACCTGACCAAGGTTCATAAGCAAATACAGGTTCTGCCTGAAAACGTTCAGTAATTTTGGTCATCAACTCTTCTGAAACCGAGTTATTGAGCAAATCGGTGCGATTAGCCGAAATAAACGCGGCATATTGAAATTCATTAGGGCCTGTGCAAATAAGGCCATGGCGATCAATATGCGCTGAAAACATCGCACTAAACGGTTTAGCACCTTGCGCGACTAATAAGCCTTCGTACCAAGTAACATTGGCGCCCCGCTCTTCCAATTCACGTTGCAACACCCTAAAAAATGAATGCTCTGCGCCAACAACACTAGGTTGGCGAATGAGGGTTTTTAACAGATCAATAAAATCTTGGTTTAGCATGATAAAGTCCAAGCCTGCGTCACTTGATGCCTAAAGAAATAAGCCAATGGTGACCAATAGTTAACGATAAAGAATAGTTCGCTAAAATTAAGCTACATCGGGCGAAATGCCAAGTAATATTCATTAAAATTTTATTCTGCTTAACAAGTGTTATAACAAAACAAATAGCGTGATGAAAAAAGCGATAAAACGAAGGTTCGCCAAGTTCAGTGAATGGTACTAAATAATTGATTTGGGTATGCTAAAGAGAATTAATACTAGTCGGAGTTATAATGAAAAAAACAATGTTCCTGACCCTGTTATTTGGCGCAATCACAACGAGTGCAACCTCCATTCATGCCCAAGAAACAGAAACCACTACTAATGCCTATGCTGCTGGTTATGTCGCTAACTTCACTTGCAGTGCCACATTTAACGGTAAAAAAACACTGGCACAAATTAAAGAAGATGAACTAACAGGTATTTATTCAGTAATCGCCGACAAAGTCGCAGCATTGCCCGCCGATATTGATCGCACCCATAAACGTGTGGTGGTCAGTTACGATAATGGTGAGCGCCAACGTATTTCAGTTTGGCGTCCTCGCCTTGGTTGCGTCGATTTGCCAGTAGGCGCAACAGTTGAGCAAGCTCAATTAGTATTATCGCCATTTGCCAAACAGACTAAAGCATTAACTGTAGATAAAACCGATAACGGCGCTCCTTGGCAAAGACTCAACGGCATTAACCAAAGTACTGGAAACAAAGAACTGGACAGTGTAATTGCTCAAGCGTTTACCCGACATTATGGTGAGGGCTCTAGAACTTCAGCGATATTAATAGCAACACCTGATGCCATAATTGCCGAGCATTATAAGCAAGGCTTTACACCAGAAACCGCGCAACGCACTTGGTCAGTCGCTAAAAGTATTGGTGCCAGTATTATTGGTGTTGCCGTGCAGCAAAAACGATTAGTACCGACCCAAGCTGCAGGCCTTGAAAATTGGTCTCATCCATTAGATCCTCGTGGAAAAATCACCCTTGAAAACCTACTACATATGGCCTCAGGCCTTGATAGTAATGTTGCAGGAAATCGCACTGATCGCGTGTATATGGGCGGTGGGCTGGTTTCTGATACTGCAACACAAACCGCATTGGAAGTGACACCTGGTAGCCGTTGGAAATACGCCAATAATGATACCATGTTGGCACTGCGCACCTTACGTGAAACCTTTAGTAATGAAAGCGATTACCTGAAATTTCCGTATACCCAGCTGTTAGATAAAATCGGCATGCAGCACACGTTTTTGGAAACTGACTGGCAAAGTGACTTTATTTTATCGTCGCAAGTGTGGACGACCTCACGTGATTTAGCACGCCTTGGCTTATTACACTTAAACAATGGTCGTTGGCATGGCGAACAAATACTGCCGGAAAATTGGTTAACTTACATTAGCACACCAGCACCGGCACAGCCGCCACTTCGCTCGCCAGGCTATGGTGCCCAGTGGTGGCTTTACAATGAACGTTTTCCTGAGCTACCTAACGATACCATTGCCGCGCGCGGTAATCGTGGGCAATACTTGGTTATTATCCCAAGTAAGCAATTAATCATTGTTCGTCGCGGTTACGACTTAGCGGGCGTAAAAGGTTTTAGCGAACATGACTTTACCCGCGATGTTCTTATGGCATTAGCCAATAAATAGTGGCGATTGAGTGCTCTAATAACAAGACAATTTAATATCAAGACTAATTCAAGACAATTTGCGAACAAGGAAGTTTGGCGGCGCTGGCGACAGTGAGAGTGATAGCCAATGACTGAATAAAAGGACTGAGTAAAAGACTGCTTATCGTACCAGCGATAGTATTTGTTTAAATGCTGGATGACGGCAGTCTTTTACTAACTCATACAAGCACATCTCAACACTGGTAATTTCAATGCCATGTTGAGCTAATCGCCTAATGGCTAGTTGTTTATTTTCAGCAGTTCGCGAGGCAATACAATCACTAACCACTTCAACATGGTGACCCATCCCTGCTAAGCCTTTAGCGGTTTGATACAGGCAAATATGCGCTTCAATTCCACATACTAGCCAATGCTGTTGTGGAAAGCTTTTTATCGCATCTATAAATTTGCGTTCATCACAGGCATTAAAAGTAAACTTGGTGACGGTTTGAGACGCTTTTAATAACGAAACAAGTTCACTAACCGTTGCTCCTAGCTTCTCAGGATTTTGCTCAACAACAATGATAGGCAGGTCTAGTACTTGTGCGCCTTTAATTAAGGTGGTGCAGTTAGCAATAAGCGCTTCACTTTCATTAACCAGCCGCGCTAGCTTTCCCTGAATATCAACCACAATAACGCCAGTGTTGTCTATGGTTAGCATGTGCCAGTCCTCATGTGCCAGTACTGTAGTTGATTAAATGATCAGTTAAATACTACATACATACTAGTATTTACAAGCTCGACTTACGCATTTAGGCAGTCGCCCCTGTCTGTGTAACCTTGGCCGTTAATGCTTGATGAGCTTCGGTCAATATCGCCAAATCTGCACTAACTTCTTCTAGCTCTGCTTCGAGTGAACGCACGCGTGCCAATGCTTCATTCTTTTCTAGTTTTGCTTGGGCTTCGCTTTCTTTAACCTTAGCCAAACTTGCTTTGGTTTGTTCTAATAAATCTAGCAAGCGCACCACATCTTTATTTTCAGTAAAAATTTGATCGCTACCGATCTTTTGTTCAATCGGTTCATCCTGTTCAATAATTTTGTCCGCTTTATCTGAAAAATACAGCCAGGTTAAACGTGCAATAAAAAACGCGCAGGTAAGGAAAAATACGACAAGATATTGGTGTTCAGTGCCATTAAGTGCTGCCGAATATTTTGCACTAATACCACCACTAGTGGTAATAAGTGTCACTAAAAACTGGCTATGCCATAGCAACCAAATTAGACAATAGACCAAGAGAAAATTTGGCGCTTTATGTTGTGAACGATTAAACACTAAAACTGGCTTGATATACTTGGTGAACATAAAATCCCTTTTAATTTAGAAACTTCCAAAGCTTTAGAACATGCAGCAGAATCATACCGTAAAGATCTACACGCTCTAATAACTAGACAATTAACAATAGATATCACTAGAAACTAAGTAGCTAGATTCTACAAGTTTCTAGTGAAAATGGTAGAGGCCACTCTTAAGATAAAGAGTAAAAATGGCAGGAAGCTAATTAATGTGCTAATTCCGATAACTTGAAACAAATAACTTAGAACAAACAAATTATAAGGTGACTAAAGCACTTTCCCTGGATTTAGTAGGTTTTTTGGATCTAGTGCCTGCTTTAACACTTTCATCAATGCCAGTTCTTCTGGCGATTTACTAAAACCAATATAAGGCAGTTTGTCTAAACCAATACCATGCTCTGCCGACACTGAACCGCCGATAGGGTGTAGTTGTTCATAAACAATGGTTTGCACCTGATGCTTTATTGCTTCATTTGGCTCGGTTAACGACACCACCAAATGCAAATTACTATCCCCTAAATGACCAAAAATAACATGCGATGATAAGGGAAATTTTGTATTTAGTCGTGATTCAACTTCCATCAAGTAGGCTTCCATATGCTTAATCGGTAAGCTGATATCAAACGCAATAAGCGGGCTTAATTTTTTAATTAACGTTTCAATATCATCACGAATCGCCCACATACTGTCACATTGGCTTTCTGAATTAGCCATTGCTGCATCAACAATGATTTCGTTTTCCAATGCCGTGGTTAATGCCTGTTCAAATTGTTTAGCATCATGTTCATTATGATTGCCGGTCGCTTCGACCAAGGCATAAAACGGATAGTCGGTGGCAAGCACTGGCTGATGTTTAGCTGAACCTGCAACAATAAGCTGATAACTGCCCATTTAATCCACTACGTAAATGTTTAAGTAAAGCAACCACTTGCGAAAAGCTATTGGTTGCAACCAATGCGGTATTTTTGCTTGTTGGCATAGTGTGCAGTCTTAACACCGCTTTCGTAACAATACCAAGTGTGCCTTCCGAGCCAATAAACAATTGTTTAAGATCATACCCAGCATTGTTTTTTAAGCATGCTATTTAGCGATGAAATAACGGTACCATCAGCCAACACCGCTTCTAAACCTAATACTTGCTCACGCATCATGCCATATCGCAATACGCTATTGCCGCCAGCATTGGTAGCAATATTACCACCTATGGTTGCCCAACCACGTGCGCCAAGGTCTAGCGCAAATAGCCATTCATGTTCCGCTGCATACTCTTGAGCAACCTGCATTGGCACGCCAGCCTGAACCGTCATGGTACCTGCTTGCGTATCAAGGTATTCTATTTTATTCATGCGCTCTAACGAGATGGCTATATCGTTTAGCGTAGCATGAGCACCATTGACTAAGCCAGTTAGCCCGCCCCAAGGAATTACCGTTTGCTCATGTTGATGACAACATGACATCACCTTAGACAACTCCTCAGTTGATGCTGGTCGAACAATCGCTTTCGGTAAACTTTGGCCTTTGCCCTGTGAAAAACTAGGGCGCATTAAATCTTCTTGATTAACAATAATGCCTTTGTCACCAACAACCTCTGTTAAGCGCTGTAGAATATCCATTAAACACTCCTAAATTTGTCAACTAGCGGTAATTCCTGAGCTGGATTATAAAAGCTTGGGTAAACATCTAACGTATTTTTATATCATCATAATTTATCATTAAACATGGCGATGCAACCCAAGTAACAATTGAACCACATTAGAGTTAACAAGGAATATAAAGAATTTATATAGTCGATTAAACAGAAGGTAGGGAAAGATTAAATAAGTTTACAAATATAAAAAAACCGCTCAAAAATGAGCGGTTTTAAATGCTTGGATTACGTTAAACAGTTGGCGTTTAATCAAGGCTTGTTTTGTTAATTGCGCCGGAGCATACATAAGTATGTGACAAAAGAAAAAACAAAAGCAACGCAGTTTAAAGCTCAACTATAACGAATAAAATTAAGCGCCTTTAGCAGCTGCGATTTGCGCTTCTACTTCAGCAGCAAAGTCTTCTTCTTTCTTCTCGATACCTTCACCTACTTCTAGGCGAACGAAAGTAGAAATTGAAACACCTTTTTCTTTAAGCACTTGACCAACTGTGCTCTTTGGTTCCATGATGAACGCTTGACCAGTTAAAGAAATTTCACCAGTAAATTTGTTCATACGACCAGTAACGATTTTCTCAGCGATTTCAGCAGGCTTGCCTTCGTTCATCGTGATTTCGATTTGGATCGCTTTTTCTTTCTCAACTACGTCAGCTGGAACATCTTCAGGATTTACGTATTCTGGCTTAGAAGCAGCAACGTGCATTGCGATGTGCTTTAATGTTTCAGCATCACCTTCACCGGCTACTACAACACCAATTTTTGCACCGTGCTTGTAAGAAGCTAATTGCGCACCTTCAACGTAAGCTACACGACGTACGTTGATGTTTTCACCAATTTTAGCAACTAAAGCAACACGCTCTTCTTCGAACTTAGCTTGTAAGTCTTCGATAGAAAGTTTTTCAGCAGCAGCTGCGTCAGCTACTTTGTTAGCGAATGCTAAGAAGTTGTCGTCTTTAGCAACGAAGTCAGTTTGACAGTTAACTTCAACTAAAGCGCCATCTTTGATGATGATTTGACCTTCAGCAGCGATGTTACCTGCTTTTTTAGCAGCTTTTGCTTGGCCAGACTTACGCATATTTTCAATCGCAAGCTCCATGTCGCCGTCAACTTCTTGTAAAGCTTTTTTACAATCCATCATACCAGCGCCAGTACGCTCACGTAATTCTTTAACCATTGCAGCAGTAATTGCCATGAGTTAATTCCTCAAATAAAAGATTTTTTAAAGACTAAAATGCGAAGTATGCCTTCGCATTTTAGATAGATTAAAGGTTGTATGTTTCAGCTATTATTCAGCTTCAACGAAACCGTCTTTTTCAGCTGCAACAGCGATGTTTTTCTCACGGCCTTCGATTACAGCGTTAGCAGCTGAATCTAAGTATAAAGTTACCGCACGAATAGCATCGTCGTTACCAGGAACGATGTAATCAACACCATCTGGGTTTGAGTTTGTATCAACTACAGCTACTACTGGAATACCAAGGTTGTTAGCTTCTTTAATAGCAATGTGTTCGTGATCAGCATCGATGATAAAGATTGCATCAGGTAAACCACCCATGTTCTTGATACCACCTAAGCTTTTCTCAAGCTTTTCTAATTCACGAGTACGCATTAACGCTTCTTTTTTAGTTAAAGCGTCGAATGTACCGTCAGTGCTTTGAGCTTCTAAATCTTTTAAACGCTTGATAGATTGACGTACTGTTTTCCAGTTAGTCAACATACCACCTAACCAGCGGTGGTCTACGTAGAATTGATCACATTTGATCGCAGCTTCACGAACTGCTTCGCTAGCAGCACGCTTTGTACCAACGAATAAGATTTTACCTTTCTTAGCAGAAACGCCAGATAAGAAAGCTAAAGATTCGTTGAACATTGGAACAGTTTTTTCTAAGTTGATGATATGAACTTTATCACGAGCACCAAAGATGAATGGCTTCATTTTTGGGTTCCAGTAACGAGTTTTGTGACCGAAGTGAACACCCGCTTTAAGCATATCGCGCATAGAAACGTTTGGCATAATTTTTCCTCTTGGGGTTAAGCGTCCATACATCCAATATACGCGACTCATAGCAGCACAATTCGTGCTTGGAGCACCCCGGTATATCTTCGCAAGATGTATGTGAATTTATAAAATACGTAATCAAACTTTTTAATTACGCGACTAATGTTTTTTCGCTAGTTGGTGGTAATTAAAATCACCACCAAGTTTTAGCGGCGCACTTTATACCACATAGCGGAATAAATAACCAGATATTTGTCTGGGTTTCTCCATGATTAATCGGTAAAATAACCAGCAAATTAAACACAGGCTTTTTCATCAACAGCCTATTAGGGAACATTGCTTTATGTCGACGCAAATCTACTTTATATATGATTCTCACTGCCCATGGAGCTATGCGGCTACCGAGTTAGTTAAAGAGATCAATCAACAATTACCGCAGGTACAAGTTCACTTTTTACATAGCGGCCTTTACGATGGTGACAATAAAGTGACACGCAAAACCGTGAACACGGTTAAAGATATGAGTAAAGTCACCTTTGCTAACGACTATTTAGATACGTTACAGCAAACGAAAGATAGTACGCTAGCCGCCAATGTTATGGCTTGGTCTCAAGCAAAATGCCCAGAAAAGTCATTAGCAATTTTAACTGCTATGCAAGACGCTCATTTTCAACAAGGTAACCCGTTACTTGATGCCATTGACATGGAAAATATTGAAGAAAAACTCAAGCTGACGATTCCACAAAAATGTTTACGCAGTGACAAACTGACCAAAGATGCTGAATTTATCATGGCTGATATTGAAGAAATTCAAGATATTATCGGCACCAATGCTATTCCTGCATTATTATTAGCCCATAATGATGATTTAGTATTACTTAACCACAACTTATATTTGCTTGAGCCACAAGCGATTGTTGAAGCGATAAAACAAGAAACTAAATAGTCTATATATAAGTAATAAGTAGTCTATAGAATAATAGACCAATGAGCTGCTCTATGAGTTTTCAATTAACCGCTAGAACAGCTCAATATCTCCTTCATGCTGCTGCAAATCTATTTTCCCTTGCTCAACTAATTGCTCGTAATTAAACACACAATCTCGCCCATGCTCTTTGGCGTAATAAAGCGCTTTATCTGCGTTATCTAATATATTTTTGGGATGATCAGACATAGTAATACGAGCATAACCAATACTCACCGTTAATTTGCCAACCAAAGGAAATGAATACTGTCTTACTGCTTTCATAAATTTGGCTAATGCTTGCTCAGCCTGAGTAAAACTAATGGGCTCAAAAATAATAACAAACTCTTCGCCACCAAAGCGGAATAACAAATCATTTGCCCGAAATTCTTTTTCCAATAACTGCGACAAAGTTAATAACACCTCATCACCAATAATATGACCAAAGTTATCATTTACTTGCTTAAAATGATCAATATCTAGCACCGCCAACCAAGTGTATGCTTCATTGGTTATTTGCCTGATATTGGCTATCGAACTTTGTTCAGTCTTTTGATTAGCTAATTGTTTTTGATATTGTGTCGTCAATAAACTCGCTAGTTTACTTTCATAAGTACGGCGATTTAACAAGCCAGTTAATGTGTCTCGTTCACTGGCTGACAGCACCGCATAAAAATTTTCACACACTTTTCCAACGGTAATAATCATCTCTAGTGCGTGTTCGATATCATGCTCAGATGACACATCAATAGCATATAACACTTTATCATCTTGCATCATAGGAATAAAAATATGATGTCGATTGTCAGCAAGCTGATAAATAGAAGGTTTGGTTAATTTGGCATAATGCTGGGAAATATATTGAATATCTGATGCCTGCGGCGGTAAGTCCCAAATATATTCTTTGTCATTGTTTGCCGCTCGTTGAACGGTTAATGTTCTAACAACGGAAAATGGTTGGTTTGAACTTAGTTCACCTTTATAAAGCACCGCCGAGCACTCAGGTAATAGTTCAGCTAAAGTGACAAGAACACTGACTCCCATAGCGTGAGAGTCTCTTTGATTGGTTATCTCAACAATTGAATCAAGAATTTTGTTAGACAAACTTACAACCTAAATTTCATTCAATTTTATAAGTCATAAAGTTATTATGGAACAAGATAACTTTTTCGCTAGTTAACCTCTCCTGTTCAATTGGGAATATCCCAAAAAACATGTAGAATAATCATCATATTGTAAAGAGTAATTGAGAAACCAATGACGATCCCTATTAAAACTCAGGACGAAATTGAAAAAATGCGCATTGCCGGCAAATTAGCTGCAGACGTATTAGAAATGATCGAACCGCATGTTAAAGCTGGAGTCACCACCGACGAGCTGAATACTATTTGTGCTGAATATACCGAAAAAGTACAAAATGCCATTTCAGCACCGCTAAACTACCACGGTTTTCCAAAGTCTATTTGTACTTCAGTTAACCACGTTGTATGTCACGGTATTCCAGATAACACACCATTAAAAGATGGCGACATTATTAACATCGATATTACCGTGATCAAAGATGGCTATCACGGTGACACCAGTAAAATGTTTTTAATTGGTGATGTTTCTGCTGAAGACAGACGCTTATGCCGTATTACTCAAGAAGCACTTTACACGGGACTTAAAAAAATTAAGCCGGGTGTTAAGTTTGGTGAAATTGGTACTGCCATTAATAAATTTATTAAAAAGTCAGGCCGTTTTGGCATAGTCAAGGAATACTGTGGTCACGGAATTGGTAAAGAATTTCACGAAGAACCACAAATTGTTCACTACAAAAATAGTGACAATACCAAGATGGTCGAAGGCATGTGTTTTACCGTAGAGCCTATGATCAATATGGGTAAATCAGGCACGATTTTAGATAAAGAAGATAACTGGACAGTTTACACTGTTGACGGTAAAAAATCGGCGCAATGGGAGCACACTATTTTAGTGACTAAAACAGGTTGTGAAATCCTGACACTACGCAGTGATGATACTATTCCACGCCATTTGGCCAATTAGTTTATCGATTAATTAAGCCATTAATTTTTATAGCAACTTACTTTTATAGTAACTTACATAGCGCAGTAACCAACATTGCAAACAAATACCTTTATTCCAAGTCAATTTCAAGATCCACTATGCGTAAGCGCACCTGTGGTTTCAAGTGCTGATATATGCGCACTAAGCCAAGCATTCAACACTTGGTTAGTATCTGTTTTTATTGAAGAAGATATGGAAAAGCTAGTACAAGCACGTGCTAGCTTTGTCGATCTGGTATTAACCAAACTTTGGGTACAACACCAGCTTGATGAATATCAGCTCAGTTTAATCGCCGTCGGTGGCTATGGCCGTGGTGAGCTGCATCCGCACTCTGATGTCGATATTTTATTATTAACCACTAACCATATTGAAAAAGACTTAGAAGAAAAAATTGGTGCATTTATCACCCAGCTTTGGGATGTAAAATTAGATATTGGCCATAGTGTTCGAGACATTCAGGAATGTATCAAGCAGGCAGTAAACGATGTCACCATTGCCACTAATTTGATGGAAATGCGCTTAGTTTGTGGTAACCCGCTGTTAGCTAGCCAGCTGCAACCGCTGCTACAAGAAGATGTGTTCTGGACGTCACAAAAATTCTTTATCGCTAAACGTGATGAACAAGACCACCGCCACCAACAATATCATGGTGCTTCATACACACTTGAACCCAACTTAAAAGCCAACCCAGGTGGCTTGCGTGATATTCAAACTATTGCTTGGGTAGCCAAGCGCCATTTTATGGCTAACTCTTTAGAAGAGTTAGTACAACATAAATACCTTACGGCAAATGAGTATACCGAGCTGGTTGAATGCCAGGATTATTTATGGCGTATGCGTTTTGCCCTACACCATGTTGCTGGCCGAAGTGAAAACCGTTTATTGTTCGATTATCAAGCCGATGTTGCCAAAATGATGGGCTTTGGTGATGCAGGAAAAGCCGCTGTTGAACGTATGATGAAGCGGTTCTTCCGCATTATTGGCCGCGTTGCCGAGCTTAATAAAATGCTATTGCAGCATTTTGAAGAAGAAATCTTAGCAGATGACGCTCAGCCTAAAACCGTTATTGAAATCAATAAAGACTTTTACGTTGAAAACGGCCTAATTAAAGTGACTAATAATCGCCTGTTTATGCGACCAGTTAAGATCATGGAAATGTTTTTAATTATCGCACAACACGAAGAAATTAAAGGGTTACATTCTGAAACGCTACGTTTACTTAGAAACGTACGTCGTCGTATTGTTTCGCGACTAAATGATTATGAAGCCAACCGTAAAACTTTTGTCGAAATCATTAAACACCCTCGCGGGCTTGGTTTATCGTTTTCATTAATGCATCACCACAGTATTTTAGGCGCATACTTACCAGAATGGCGCAATATTGTTGGCCAAATGCAGTTTGACTTATTCCATGCCTACACCGTTGATGAGCACAGTTATCGCCTGATCAAAAACCTTTATCGTTTTAGCCAGCCTGAGCATAACCATGAGTTTCCGCTGTGTAGTAAAATTGTTCAGCGCATTCGTAAACCTGAAGTGCTATATTTTGCCGGTATTTTCCATGATATAGCCAAAGGTCGAGGTGGCGATCATGCCGAACTTGGCGCCGAAGATGCGCTAGAATTTGCCAAAATGCATAAAATCAACGATCACGACGGTCGGATGATTGCCTGGCTAGTACAGCATCATTTATTAATGTCAGTTACCGCCCAGCGTAAAGATATATCCGATCCGGAAGTGATCAAAGCCTTTGGTGAAATTGTTCGTGATGAAGCACACCTTGATTACCTTTACTGTTTAACCGTAGCTGATATGCGCGCCACCAACGAAAGTTTATGGAACAGCTGGAAAGCTAACCTACTGCAAGAGTTGTACGATGCCACTAAACGTGCATTTAGACGCGGTCTTGAAAAACCAGTAGATTTACGCGCTAAAATTCGTGAAAACCAAGATCAAGCGCTTGAATTACTCGAAGCAAAAGGTGTCGAGCAAAGTGCTATTGACGAGTTATGGCATGAATACAAGGCTGATTACTTCCTGCGCTATTCACCAGAGCAGATTTCTTGGCATACTGAATTTATTGTTAATCATGATCGCAACCAACCTTTGGTACTGATTAGTCCGAAACCTTATCGTGGTGGTACTGAGGTCTTTGTCTTTACTAAAGAAAGAGAGAATGTTTTTGCTAATATCGTGTCGTTTTTAGGTAAAAAGCGCCTGTCGATCCATGATGCTAAAATTATTACCAGTAAAACAGGTTATACGGTTAACACCTTTGTTGTATTAGATCAGCGCTCTAAACCCATTGTTGATCAAGAGCGTATGGAAGATATTCGCATAACCCTGACCGAACGACTTTGCCAGAGCAAGTCAGACAATATTGAAGTACAGCCAGTATCGAAACGCTTACAAAGCTTTAATATTAAAACACAGGTCAGCTTTATCGAAACCGACGATAAACATGCCACGATGATCGAAATTATTGCCACCGACAGACCGCTACTTTTGGCGACATTTGCTCAAGTTTTCCAAGACTTGAAGTTAAATATTCATACCGCCAAAATTACTACCTTCGGTGAGCGCGTAGAAGATGTATTTACCATAAGCAACGCCCAAGGCTTGCCATTAACCGAGCAAGAACAAGCGTCGCTGAGCGAACGTTTATGTGACGATATCGCGTAGCAAGAAATTAGGAATTATTATGAACCAATTACAAAGTATTATTGAACAGGCATTCGAAGACAGAATGTCAATCACCCCAACAACGGTTTCTAGCGAAGTTAAAGAAGCCGTGCTTGCCGCCCTTGCTGCCCTAAATAACGGTACAGCTCGTGTCGCTGAAAAAGTTGCAGGTGAATGGGTCGTTCACCAGTGGCTGAAAAAAGCCGTGTTATTAAGCTTCCGCATTTGGGACAACGAAATTATTGACGGCGCTGAAAGCAAATTTTTCGACAAAGTTCCATTAAAGTACAGCAACTACAGCCAAGAAATGTTTGAAGCTGACGGCGTTCGCGTGGTGCCACCAGCAACCGTAAGAACGGGTAGTTTTGTCGGTAAAAACGTTGTAGTTATGCCAAGTTACATTAATATCGGCGCTTATGTTGACGAAGGCTGTATGATAGATACATGGGCAACCGTTGGTTCATGTGCACAAATTGGTAAAAACGTTCACCTATCTGGCGGCGTTGGTATTGGTGGTGTTTTAGAGCCATTACAAGCTGGCCCTACCATTATTGAAGATAACTGCTTTATCGGCGCACGTTCTGAAATTGTTGAAGGTGTTGTTGTTGAAGAAGGTGCGGTAATTTCAATGGGCGTTTATATCGGTCAAAGCACGCGTATTTTTGATCGTGAAACTGGTGAAGTTCACTATGGTCGTGTGCCAGCAGGCTCTGTAGTTGTGCCAGGTAACTTGCCATCTAAGTGTGGCACTTATAGTTTATATGCCGCGATTATCGTGAAAAAAGTAGACGCTAAAACACGTGCCAAAGTGGGTATCAATGCCCTACTTCGCTCAGTGTCTGACGAATAATCGTTAGCGATAATACGCAAAAATTTATAAAACGCTGATTTTTTGACACCCTATTTTAGGTGATAAAAATCAGCGTTTTTTTATGTGCTTTTTCTTTAAAAAGTGCAAGTGAGTAAAAATTTTTAGCCTAATTATTTATCTAAATTTTAACCACTTAGCGAAATAAATTTCGCTTCTAAATAACGTCAAAAAATCTTTGGTACAACGCTTGCTCTAGTAGAAGTTAAGAGTAGTTAAGTGCAGTAATCAGGCAATAATCATGACGTTATTTAAATCTATCACAGCAGTAATTTTTGTTATCACCTTAAGTGCGTGTAGCAGTACTTCGGACAACACTTATACTAGTGAAAAGCGTCCGCTAACCAATGATACTGAATTACTGATCAGCCTGTTAAAACGTCCAACCACTGCCGATCAAATTATGATGGCTCAATTTGCTCAAACCCGAGCAGCTTATTTTGATTTACCTCAAGTTAGCTATGTACAAATTGGTGGCGATAGCGTCGCCAATAGCGATACTGATTCAAGCTTCCAACAACCTCATCATTTAGATGTGTTGTATCAAGCGTACAACTCAAACTTTGTTACCTTATCTGGCCCAAATTAGCACTAATACGAGTGTTAAATTGAGTTTTCTATTGGGCTCTTTTTTAATGATCTACTGAGATATCTAATGAGTTATCTATTCACGGCTCAATCGAAGCTATAGGCCAACTCATGGCTGCAAACACCTGCTGCCATTGCTGATCAAATGGCGCGATTATAGTAAGTGGCTGCTTGCTGTGTGGATGTTCAAAGCTAAGCGAATGGGCGTGTAACATCAGCCGTTTAAAGCCAAATTCCTGATGAAAAAACGGATTTTGCTTATTATCACCATAATTAATATCGCCAATAATCGGATAACGCAGATGGGACAAATGACGGCGGATTTGATGACGACGTCCGGTTTTAGGAGCTAATTTCACTAACGAATAGCGCACTGAGTTATATTTACCTAACGGCTTATCAATTGCTCCTTGGCAAATCGTTTGATAAAAAGTCTGCGCCGATTGCGGTGCTTTATCTTGGCTGGCATATTTATCGCCAATTTTATCCAGCTTTAATTTTAACGGATGATCAATCTCACCAGCGCCCTCTAAAAAGCCTCGCACTAGCGCAAAGTAAGTTTTAGTAATTGCGCGATTATCGAACAATTCATTTAATGCTTTAGCCGTCACTTCATCTAAAGCAAACAGCAGTACACCGCTAGTAGGTCTGTCTAAGCGATGAATCGGATAAACATATTTACCCACCTGATCGCGCACTAACTGTAAGGCAAAATATTTTTCATCTTTATCTAAAAAACTGCGATGAACAAATAACCCTGAAGGCTTATCGATGGCAACAATATAATCATCCTGATATAAAATATTAAGCACTGGTTTATCATCAAAAACTTGCTCAGGGTTATCGATATTGTCTGTGGTCATGATAGTTACTCAAAATGGCAGCTTTCGCTTTTAGCATTTGCTAATGGTGGCTTTGTTCTGATAAGCGTTGATCAATTTGTTTGATCACATTAAGTACTTGCTGATGCTTAATATTACTCGGCTCCAAGACTTCTTCAGCGTATGGATAAATAGCAACATTGGTTGGCAGCGCAATATTTTGTGCAACCATCGCATTAATTCGCGGAATAAAAATAAACTGAAGCCATTGCTCAAATGCTAACGTATCAAGACAAAATGGTTGAGCGCTTGCAAGTTGCTCAGCACTTGGCTCTGTTTGGCTCCAAAGCGCGGCACTTTGTAACGATTCAGTTAGCGCGGCTAACAATAATGTTATTGAAGACTTAGACATATAAAACTAACGACTCTCTTTGCTTTAACCTAGCTTTGATCTAGGTTTAATCTAGCTTTAACCTAGTTTTGGCATAGTTTTAACGCGGCATTATCCTTATAATGACCGCAAATTTCGACTAATTTTTATCTTATGGATCGCATCGACACAATTTCTGAACTTCTTAGTGCTTCCGGCTCGCAGTTTCGCATTTATGACATTGGCAGAAAAATAACCAAAATCAGCAAAGATGATTTTAATAAAGTCGAGCATAATCAATTACCTTACCCTTATCCCATTCAAGGACATGCCTGTTTCAGTGTAGTATTTTGGCAAGCGAAACAAAAAACGCCGTATTTATGGTTTATCAAATTACCACTTGATGAGCGTGGTTTATTAAATCAAGGCGCCAGAAATCACTTCATCGCGATAATTATTGAAGCCCTTGGCAAAGATTTAACCGTTGACCCAAGTGAGCAGCAACAAGAGTTGCTCAATAGTAACCCTTATCATATCACCCCAGCTGAATATAAAATGGCGGCGATCAACAGCATAGTAAAAAATGAATTAAAACAAGCGCCAAGTATTCATTTTGAGCACTTTCAAGAATATATTGCAGGTAATGGCGATTGGGACAATTGGCAAACGATTGGCATTCAAGGCATCAGTGATGTTGCTAGTCAGGTAAGCAATCCAACAATTGCTAAAGATATCGCTAAGCACCTTAACAAGTTTCCAGAGCCAGTATTTCTGCCATTATGTCAGGCTTTAGAGAATCAAACGTTATCGGTATCGCTGATTGATGCGTTTATTGCGTTAACGCCAGAATTAATCAAAGCTGAAGCGACTCAAGCTCAACTAGCTGCATTACCCCCCTCAGAGCAAACGGCACAACATACTAAGCTTGCTCATATTGTTCGCGCACTTGCCAGTTCTGCAGAACATCCACATGTCCAAGCGTTTATTAGTGAATTAATTGCCAGTGAGCCAAGTGACGATGTGCTAATAACAATTGCTGGCCGCTGCTGGCAAGCGTTAACACCTAGTACATTAGAAGCAATGCTAAGTGCTTTGGCCGCCAAATCAGATTTGGCATTATTTAATGCGATTTTTAAAGATTTAGTTGCAATACCTGCGCTTCGACCACATGTATTTAGTGTGATGCGCAGTGAAACGCGCTCAGATGCCTTAGCCAAAGCCATTGGTCAGCTATTTAACTAATAATGTTTAATAAATTAAAAGTTTAATTGATAAAAAATAAACGAAATCATAGCTAGCTAATTTATTTCCACAAACCAAGAGTATTTTATGGGTGATATTTATATTTTCTTAGCCATTTTTCTGTTCGGTTGGTATTTCTGGTATTTACGTAAAGTCACAGAAACAGCAAGAGTCCATGCTGAGCGCTATTGCCAGCAACAAGGTTTACAGTTGATATCGATAGCTCGCCGTAGTGCTCGCCCTGCATTTAATAAGCGCAATGGTGTATTTATTAAAACCATATTTGATTTTGAATTTAGTGGCGATGGTGAATCGAGCGCAACCGGTGCAATGGAGTTAAATGGCTTAAAACTGATTAATGTCGACCTACCGGCCTATCGGATTTAATGTAAATTTAGCTCTCCGCTACAACCTTTACACGCAAGGAAAGAAGCAATAAAAAAGCGAAGTTTAAAAACTTCGCTTTTTCGTTTTTTAACTTATTAATCTTTCGATTAATTTAAACAGATTAATTTAAACAGATTGTTTTAAGCTAATTATTTTAAGCTAATAGTCGTGTGTACTTCAGAGCCATCTTGATGATCTGGTTCAAACCAGCGCGCAGTAACTGACTTAGTTTGTGTCCAGAAGCTCACAACTTGCTTACCGTTTGGTCCTAAGTCACCTAATTTTGAAGCGCGAGAGCCAGTAAAGCTAAAGTATGCAACTGGTACAGGAATTGGCACATTAATGCCAACTTGACCAACATCAATATCGTTTTCAAACTTACGTGCATTCCAGCCACTTGAAGTGAAAATAGAGGTGCCATTACCGTTCGGGTTAGCGTTAATAATTTCAATCGCTTCTTCTAAGGTTTCAGCTTCTAATACACATAATGCTGGGCCGAAAATTTCTTGGGTATAAATATCCATGTCAGTCGTTACGTTCGAGAACATTGTTGGACCAACAAAGTTACCGTTTTCATAACCTTCAACCACACAGTTACGACCATCAACCAATAACGTAGCGCCTTGCTCTACACCAGAGTCTAATAACTTAATAATGCGCTGTTTCGCTTGCGGTGAAACCACTGGACCAAGATCTGCATCACGCTGCGTACCTGGGCCCACTTTCATTTGTTTTGCACGCTCAGCAATTTCTGGTAACCAGTTACGCGCTTCGCCCACTAAAATAGTCACAGGATTTGCCATGCAACGTTGACCAGCCGCACCAAATGCTGAGCCTAATAAGTCATTGATTGCACGATCTTTATTAGCGTCAGGCATAATAACCATGTGGTTCTTCGCGCCCATCATCGCCTGTGCGCGTTTACCGTGCTTGCTAGCATGGTTATAAACATGGGTACCAACATTAGTTGAACCAATAAATGAAACCGCTTTAACATCATCGTGCTCACACAATGCATTTACCACATCTGGACCGCCATGGACGACGTTAATTACACCAGCAGGAATACCAGCTTCCATTGCAAGTTCAACAAAGCGAATAGTTGATGATGGATCTTGCTCAGAAGGCTTAAGCACAAAGGTGTTACCACAAGCAACGGCAGGTGGAAACATAAATGCAGGTAACATTACTGGGAAGTTAAATGCAGTAATACCGACACCAACACCCAGCGGTTTATTTAATGTATAAGTATCAACACCAGTCGCGGCATTGTTAGCCATTTCACCTAGTTGTAAGCGCGTAATTGAACAAGCATTTTCTACCGCTTCCAATGCTCGCCCTACTTCACCTTCAGCATCAGGTAACGTTTTACCATGTTCTTCGGTTATTAACTGTGCAATCTCATTAGTATGTTGACGTACAAGCTCTTGAAACTTAAGCATAATACGCATACGGTTAGTTAGTGAAACTTGTGACCAAGTTTTAAACGCTTCTTTTGCTGAAGCTACCGCTGCCGCAACTTCTTCTGGTGTCGCCATCGGTACGCGCGCCACCACTTCTTGTGTTGCCGGGTTTAATACATCTAACCAATGGTCTGATTTAGACTGAACTCTTTCGCCACCAATAATTAGTGGAATTTCTTTGATACTCATAGTTGGCCTCAATAGCTTCAACATAAACAATGTCGCTAAGGTAGTACCTAGCTTAGCAATGCACAACAAACTTTAACGCAAGCTAGCTTGCATATATGCAAACACAAATAAAACATTTATACTAAGCTGATGAATTGGGACGATTTACGCATATTTTTAGAGGTTTCACGCGCTGAGCGATTATCTGTGGCCGCTCGTCGTTTGGGACTTGATCCGTCAACGGTGTCTCGTCGCTTGCATCAACTTGAAAGTCAGTTATCGGCACACCTTTTTGAGCGCACCACTAGCGGCCATGTCTTAACTGACGATGGTAAGCAGCTGGTAAAGTCTGCCACTAAAATTGAACAAGAAGCCCACTTTGCTTTTGATTTAATTACTCAACAAAATATTGGCAATACCGGTGTCGTTAGAATTGGTGTTACCGAAGCGTTTGGCAACCACTTTATCGCACCGCATTTAATTGAGTTAAAAGTGGCTTTTCCAAAAATAGATATCGACTTATTGCAATTTACCCGAGATGTAAAAATCAGCCGCAATGAAGCTGATATTGCTATTGCCATTGAAAAGCCGAAAAGCACGTCGATGATCGTGACCAAATTGACCGACTATAAGCTACAACTTTATTGTGCTAGCGCTAAATTCGACGAATATAGTGCAACCAGTAGCAATGCCCTTTCACAACTGCCGTGGGTCACTTACGTTGATAATTTGCTATTTACCGAACAGCTTAGTTACCTGAACGAAATTAATACCGAAATCACGCCAAGTTTTCGCAGCACCAGCGTTATCAGCCAATATTCCGCGATAAAATCTGGGCTCGGCATTGGCATTTTGCCGTGTTTTCTCGCCGAAATGGATCAAGACTTAGTGAAACTGTTTCCTGAAGAGATAGCTATTACCCGAAGCTTCTGGTTAATAACGCACCCAGAATTAAAGCGTTTAAAGCGCGTTTCTACGGTTTGGGAGTATTTAAAAACATTAGCCGAAGAAAAACAGGCTATTTTAATGCCACCAGCCAAGTAACTTGAACCTGCAATAACTTAAACCAGCAGCAATTTAAGATAAGTTAACGATAAATAAAGGCACTAATACCATCAGGGTAGTTTTCGGTAATACGCGGGTCTTCAAAGCCAGCAAAGCCCAAACCTTGTAATAGCTGTTGAGACGCCAGATTGTCTTCACTAGTAATGGCTAAAACAGGTCTGATCTTTTGATAATGCGACAATACCGCTTGTGCCGCTTCTTTAGTATAACCTTGGCGATAATGCTGCGGCAGCAGTGCATAGCCTAAATCTGGCGATGGTAATTCATCACGCTTTAACAAGCCGCATAGCCCAATCTGTTCTCCACTAGGTAACACCATTGCCATTAAGCTAAAACCATAGGTCTCCTGCATTTTTGCTGGACCATTAGTAATGTAATCAAGTGCGTCTTGCTGAGTTCTAACCTGCTTATCGCCAATATTGTTAATAAAATCTGCTTGGTTTAGCAGATCAATAATAAATGGCCAATCATTTTGGATCAGCGGTCTGAGCGTCATACGTTTAGTGGTGATCATTTTACTTCCTTGTCGATAAAATGTTGGTACCTTGCTAGTGCATCTTGTCGCCCTTTATTTAGCTGACAGACACTTTTTTGATAATTAAAATTAAACAAATCAAACCAAAGAGACAAGTGCTTACCCGCCAATTTATCACCTGAAAATGCCAATATTTTTGCCGCCACCTGTGCCGTTGCCAGCTGATTTTCAACTTGAGCATCTCGTATATAATGCGCTTTTACTTGGTTACTTTCGTCACTAAAGCTAACAACGGGAAAGTTGACCAAATACGGACTTTTACGAAACATCTTCTTAGCTTCGCGCCAACTGCCATCAAGTAAAATAAACAGTGGGGTTTTATCGGTTATAAGCTCATCCGGAAGATTATTCTCAAAAACTTGTTGCGAAGGCGCTGCATATTGTTTGGGAAAAACCACTAATGGCAAATAATGCGGATCACTTAATAATGCTAATAAACCTGATGGCGGCTCGGTACGAGACCAAATAAAGGCGTAAGTACTAGGTACAATATCTGCAATTAACCGTGCGGTATTACTTGGCTTTAAGACCTCGGCATCATGCATCAATAAACAAAACGCCGAGTTAGCCATGCTACTTTGTTTTAGTGCGCAAATACAATTAGCCTTAGCCAACTGGCAAAACTCACAACGATTAACTTTTTTGCCTCGGGCATTAAAAGGCTTAGTGCTTAGCTGCTTGCGATGACGATAAAGTTGTTGAACAGCATTTAACATGGCAAATGGCACTTACTTGATATGATATAAAGTGAAGGTTGGCTAAGTTTACCACGAAAAAAAAGCACCTAACTCGGTGCTTTTCTAATTAATTCATTTCTTTATTGCAAATACGCTTTTTTATGGTCTTTATGACGCACTTCAATGAGATTAAATTCTGCTAATTCAGGTATTTCTCGTTGCATCGCACTTTCTAGCTGATCAATAGCCAGTACTGATAAACAAACCTCATCTGCTTTTGCTTCGATTGCTGATGCGCGCGTTTCCATTTGCTGCTCTATTTGGCTACCAAAGTTTTCCATACGAGTTTCAAATGCTTCCATGTCACCACCTGAAAACATCATTTCGCGACCAACAGCCATTAACAAACTGCCCATAGAGCTTTGTACTGCACGCTCTACCGTGTCTTCAATGCGTTGTTCAAAGTCTTCACCAAAGATATCTTCGCCAACAAAGCCGTCTTCATTGAACTCAATACCACGCTCAACAGAAAAGTGCTTATCTATTTCTGCACTCATTTTATTCAGTTCTTCCGTTAATTCGCGGCCAATATCATTATCTTCGCCAAGCAATTCATTAAACGCTAAGTTAACCCCTTCGGTTGCCAGCGAAATACCTTCAATAGCAATCGATTTTACTTGCGGAACAACTGCACGAATGCTCGTTGAATAATCATTAACCAATTTTTCTTGAGACGCGGACAACGAGACTTCTTCGCCATCAACGATTAACTGATGAGCACCGATAATTTGATATAACTGACGATCATCTTTGTAAAAGCTCAGTGTTTGACTATTAATTTTAACACCAGCATTTATATTAACGTCACAGGCGTCGGTATTAATGTCATGCGCCATTAGTGGAGTTGAAAGAAGTAATAAAGCACCTGCTGCAAATTTTGTCATTTTAATATCCTTAAATGTTGCTATTGCTAAAGATATATCAAAACAAGTGCCAATATATTTTACTATACAAATCATAAGGTTAAATTTAACCTACAAAATCAAGCTTATGATTTTAGCCAGAAGTTAGTAAAAAAAACAAACTATTCGTCAATTAACCAATTCAGCGCAGAGTCATAACAGTTAAAGTTTTTAACCGGCAGTGATTCATTTTCAGCAAATTGCTGAATTAATAGCTGTTTGTGGCCGCTATGTGAAACTATACGTGCAACTTTAAAGTTAGCAAGTTTGTTCATAATTGATTTGATCACTTGAACAATTTCAGACGAACCGTAATCTAATTGAAGCTCTGTGGCATCAATCATTAGCTTATTCAGCTTTTCGCCTTCTGCAACACTAAATAATTCATTGTAAAACGTTTTAATATCTATAGTTGAAGCCGTGCCAACTAGTTTTGCATATAGATATTCTGGGTGGAGATCCTTCTCAATTGATAATTGAGAACCACAGGTCATTGTTACCTCTTAATTAAAAAATACCGAGGATCAGCAATATAAAATGAAAATTCGTGCAGCTCAGCCATCATAGAATAATCGTTAGACCTGGAGCTTTGCGCGAGTGCTTTTTCAAGCACCTTGCCAATCGGTCGGCGATTTTGCCTAAATCAATTAATCTTTTCAACAAAAATAACGATTTATAACACGTCAGACCAGATATTTAACATTGAGGCTACAACTGTTACAAAAACTTAATCTGATGAAGGGTAATTTATGGTAATTTTACTAGAACGTGTTGAGCTAAATTTGCATTAACCGAGTTAACAATAATGACCGACAAAATAGCAAAAGTAACCAAGGCAAATGGCACAGGTATTCGACGTATTTTCAATGCCGCAGTTTGCTCATTTAAAGGATTTAAAGCAGCTTACAAGCATGAAGCAGCCTTTCGTCAAGAGTTACTATTATGTTTATTGCTAGCCCCTATTTCATTTTTCGTTGCCAAAAGCACAACTCAGCTAATGATCTTACTAATGACCTTAGCATTTATTCTGTTTGCTGAGATTATTAACTCTGCCATCGAGGCATTAGCAGACAAAATTACTACTGAACATGACGAACTAATTGGCAGAGCAAAAGATCTTGGCTCTGCCGGTGTATTTATCGCCTTTGGTTTAATGATATTTTGCTGGGGTTTGGCAATATATGAAAACTTTATTAACTAACCATTCGGTAATAAAGCGAGCTTTTGTATTAATCAATTGTTGCTAAATTCTTCATCCAGCGTTTTGACAGTGCCCTGTAGCCAAATAAACATAACTTTGCAACTTCTTCAGCATAAGCGGCTAATGCGACCCATAACAAGGGAAGCTGCCAAAAGGTAGCTGCGATATACACCAAGGGAATACTCACCAGCCACATACCAATGATGTCGGTAAACATACAAAATTTATTGTCGCCTCCCGCCCTCAGTATACCCAAGGCCAACGTCATATTACTCACTTTAAGCCAAGCTAAAAGCGCAATAAGAATGAATACTTGATGGGCTGTAGCCAATGTTTGTTCAGCCATATTCTGATAAGGGCTTAAAATAAACGACTCTAGTGCTAACATTAAGCCACCCAGCGCAAACGCCACCAACGGACAAAGCAATAAAAACGATTTAGCCACTTGCCAAGCTTTATCGAATTGATCAGCACCTAAACATTGACCAACCATAATTGAACATGCTGATGCTAAACCGAAAAAGACAGCGAGGAAAATCCCCTCAACTGGTGACAGCAAGCTCATCACCGCCAATGCTTCTGTACCCAATTGCCCATAAATCAGTTGATAGGCAAAGGTACCTATCGACCAAATACCAAAGCTGATCATCATCGGCCACACTAATGAAAATATTTTCCACCATTGATGACGGTTGTTCAGTAACGTCCAGTCACCAGATTTCGGCGCCAGCATGTGCTTAACGTGCAATAAAAACCAAAATAGTGTAACCACATGTAGCAACCGAGAAAGTAAAGTTGCCCAAGCAGCACCTTCCACCCCTAATGCTGGAATCCCTAAACCACCATTAATTAGCCAATAATTAAGTACAACATTAATTGTGATAGCAAAGCAGCTAAACGCCATAGGTAGTTTAACTTGCCCAATACTACGCAGGGCATTTTCGACAATTAAAATAACACCAACACATATTAAGCTTGGCATAGTGATCCAAAGGTAGCGTTCGCCAAAACCAAGTACAGCCGGATCGTCAGACGCCCAACCGATAATCGTATCTGCAAAATAAAAGTTAGCGATAGCAATTGGCGTAAATGCAGAAAGGGCAAAAACAATAGCAATTTGAATAGTTTGTCTAATTTTTTCAGAACGATTTGCGCCAAAATACTGGGCAGCTAAAACCCCTACGCCCCACGACAAGCCAGTGGCAATAACTAGCACAACAAATTGCACACGATTACCCAGCCCAACGGCTGCCACTGCCGCATCACCTAAGTGTCCGACCATCACTACATCAATCATACTGAGTAGCGTTACTAGCACATTTTGTAATGATATCGGCCAGGCTAATTTAATGGTTTGCCTAAATTGAGAGCTGTGTATCGTGGTCATTAATAGTCCAATAAAAATGGCTTAGCCATACATTTAAAAACAAATTTTAACGCTATAACGCTGGGAAAAGGTATTGAATACGTATTGAATATGTTAGAAATAGCTTTCAGTTTAATTACACGGCATTTAGCTAACTTATCTAAGGAAATTTAATGCGCTTACTATCAGCTACATTAGCTTTTATCTTACTTTCGCCAAACGCAGTACTTGCTAACCATCAACCGGCACCTTTAGTATCCATTGCCAGTCATGATGCATTTTTTAGCGCAATTAAGGCGCACTGCGGTAAAGCATATGCTGGTAAGGTCGTTGTCGATAACTCCAACAGCACGGCATTTGCCAATAAAAAATTGATCATGCATGTTAGGGTATGTAACGATGAGCAACTGCAAATTCCATTTCATGTTGGCGATAATGCCTCAAGAACTTGGATCATCACTAAAACAGGCTCTGGTTTATCATTAAAGCATGATCATCGTCACCAAGATGGCAGCTTTGACGAACAAACCATGTATGGAGGCCACACTATCGATGCAGGCTGGCCACAAGTGCAAAGCTTCCCTGCCGATCAATATTCCAAAGAATTATTTACAGCACATGGCATCCCACAATCCAATGGCAACACTTGGCAAATGTTTATTTACCCTGAAAAGTTTACTTATCGTTTGGTAAGGCAAGGTCGAGAATTTACCGTAGACTTTGACTTAACACAGCCGATTCCTGTTCCGGACGCTCCATGGGGTTATCAAGATTAATCCCTAAGGTAAATATCTATATTTAACCCATAAAAAAATGCGGCTCTGTGAGCCGCATTTCTTTATCTAGCTTTTTCTGTGCATCCTGCACACATTTAGTGTTTCCCGCATCATCCGTAATAAACTATCCCTAGTATGTCCTAACGCTTCCGTTTGTTGTCCTTTACCCATCCTGGGAACTACATAATCCTAATGCATCACACACCCTGTGTTAAAGCTATCCTTTCAGTCTTCCTGACGTTAACTTTCCTTTGTTAACTCACATCCATGTTGTATCATCCTATGCAATGCCCTATTGCATGACCTCATCCTGAAGCCTCCATAGACAGGAAATCATTTCCTGTGTCGTCCTGACAGTTGTAATATTAAGCGAATGAGCTTTATTCACCAGTAACCCAAGCAACAAAGCTTCGAGAATTGTAAGTGCAAAAATCGAACAGCATGCATAACACTATGTTATTTAATGTTTTTTACATGTGCAATTTCCATAATTCTTGAGTACTTTACAATATATCCTACACACTTGTGCGACATATCTTACACAGTATTGGAGACATATCTTTTACTAAAATTTTACTGTTGTGTAGATCACAGTAAATCGTAAGAAAAACTTCACCTAGCAAGAAAATTTAACAAGGAATTAACAATGCTTAGATGAAGATCTCATTATTAAATATCTTCGTTATATTATTGGATTATCTCAGCAGTGCATTCAGGTGTTTTATTTCTATCTATACCTTCAACAAAAACTATATTACACCCTGTACCTTGAAATGCTTGCTTATAACTCCCTTCTTCACCTATATAGTAACAATCGCATATTTCTGATGATTCATGCCTAGGAATAGTCATGTTAGTGTCATCAACAATACTGTTTATTTCAGAAGAAGGTTCATATCCCATTGTAATTTCTGATATTCCCCAAAAGAAAAGAGTAACAACTAAAGTAGCACCTAATATCGCAATAAAATATTTTATAATTCAACTTCCTTTTAGCTTTAATTTATTTCTTGATATCCAAATATATTTCTAACCTATCCAATGACAGTTCAAAAAATAGTGCTGAGCAAAAAACCTTGTTTGGGTGCCTGTTTGTATATTCCTTAAAGTAAACAGTTGGTGACATAAACTTCCATTCCCCTTCCTCAATCAATGAAAAAGCAAAAACATTTTACCATCAGTAACAAAGCTACAAGCAACCCCCTCAAACACTTCCGTTTTTAAAAAGGAAATCGAGTTAATGTTGGAAATAACCTCATACAGCGCATTGGCAAAATCAATGTCTAGTTTTTCTTTTTCTTCTGATGTTATATCAACCAAATAGCTGCTTTTATACTTACTATTAATTAAATTTAAATATAGCTGATTGTCTTTTAGCTGAATTGCTTTTAAATCAATAATAAAGTCTTTAATGATAGTCTCTACTTTTGTATTGTTTGAATGCCCTTCAGCAGAAGTAGGAAAATATATTAATAGCGAGATGAGTGTTATTATCTGGATAAGTTTGGTCATTTGATAAATGTTTCCTTTCAGATATAAGAACAAGGATAATTATGTTACGGATAATATCAACCCTACTTATTTCACTAACTTTGTTAACGTCATGCTCTGTATATAAAGCAGCAACTGGTACTTACAAATTTTACAAAATTGATAATAACAAAGTTCAGTATTATTCTTGGAATCCAATGTCTGAGAAGTACAACATCAGAACACTTCAAGAAGCAGATTCAGCTACATTTAAGCAAATAAACGTACATTATGGCAAAGATAAGAAATATGTATTCTACGGGTCTACGGTAATTGATAAGGCAGATACCCAAACATTTACTTTGCTAAATGAATTTTATGCAATTGATAAGAACAATGCATATGTAGCAGGTAGATATATTTCTAACGCAGATGCCAAGACATTTGAATATATTGGCAACAATTGGTCAAAAGATAAAAATAGTTATTTCTGGAATGGTCTTAAAGTAAATGTTTGTGATTTTACTAGCTTTAAAATTGCGCCAGATAAATATCTTTCTCGTGGCTATGATAATTATTGTTACTTTTATGAAAACAAGAAGGTGCCAATAAAAGACATCAATTCACTTAAACTTCTTCGCGGCAATTACGCTAAAGACAAACATGCTGTTTATTGGGGAAGTATATTAATTGAAAATGCTGATTCATCATCCTTTGAAGTAAAAGCGATTGGTCATTATCCAATTGCTAGAGATAAAAACCTTTGCTTTAGCGGCCCTCGCATACTGACATGCAATGGCCTTAATAAAGAAGGTAAGGAATTCTGCCGTTGCAATAAATAGATAATGTTAACTTATAAACATTAATCAAAAATGAGAAATGACATTTCTACTGTTTAGTAAAATTTTGAATAACGCTTTCGTTCCATAAACTATCCAACTCACTCTGCTTATAGCGCTTATACGCCCAATAGAGCTAACAGCAGTCATAGTTAAGGTATTTGTATGGGGAGTGGTTTATTTGAGTCACTTAATGTAATCTGGAGCTTCATCACAAATATAAAATACATATTGGCACACTGTATTTGAAGTAAAAAATATTAACCTGCAGACAGCAAAAAGCCCGACTCAGATGAGTCGGGCTTTGATATTAGGTGCCTAGCGATGTCCTACTCTCACATGGGAACTCCCACACTACCATCGGCGCAGTTGCATTTCACTTCTGAGTTCGGCATGGGTTC
>NZ_JBQMTM010000022.1:0-71039 GCF_053470325.1 Colwellia sp. MEBiC06753
ACGGGCTTGGCTATCCGTTAAGTTTTCTAACTCGGTTATCAGCTTTGTAAATTGTGCTGGGATCATGAGTAAACCCTCGTTAACTGTATCTACATACAGTGTAGCAACAATTTACGGGAACATAGCCTAAATGTTAAATAATTAACTCTAGGAAATTTCAAATGATTTATGAGTTTAAGCACTTGCAACATATTGACTGTAGCCGTCAACTAGCCAAGTGTCAGCAACTTTATTCAAATCAAATATAAATTGGCATTTATTTAAATCAGCAAAATCAATCATAACAATATTGGGTAAGAAAGTTCTTAATATTGCTCCAGAAGCATAGTTTGTGCCATGAAGGTGACGTCGTTCAAACCGCCCTTGAATTGACTCGCCCAAACCACCCTCGAATAAACTAAGTAATTGTCTTTTACCCGGTTCCGTCCACATGAAATCATTGCGGTCTTTTATACTTTGAAAAAGCCCTGTAGAAGTCCAGTACATCATTCCTATTACCCAAGAGCCATAATCCATTTCATTGCCGGCCATTTTACTTAGGTTTTTTCCTTGTTTTTTAATATTTTGCTTGGTTTTACTACTGAAGTTGCCACCACTAAAAGGATTCGTGCCGCCCTTTCCGTAATACTGTAAACCATCATAAGGCGTAGTGTAGGGCTTGTCGGGAATATTCGAACGAAACATTCTACTTTTACCTTTTAAGCTTCGCCAACTAAATATACCTGCTTTATTTTGGACTTCTTGTAAGCCTGATTCAGAAAAAAGAACAATTACCTTACCTTTAAGTTGAAATAAAGACTTAATATTAATGTCACCGCCATCAGTATATAGCTTATCGCCTAGAAGCTCCTGACAGTAGCATGCGATATAATCCCAGTTTTTGCATTTATCAAATTTTAAAATTAAAAACTCGGTGGTATTTGTTTCAACAAACTTTCTTGCGTCAGTTAGCATGTCTACCAAGGATTCACCTAATTGACCTGCTCGAAGTTTTGTATAAGTTAGCTGATGTTGTTCGCCCGTCTCAGCGAGAGTTCGAGTTTTTTTCTTATGAGATATTAATTTTTCATCGGCATGATAAGCCCTAAAAGCTACCTGTTTTCTGCCATTGGCGTCAGTACCTGCTTTGGCCGCTATAACCCTTAAGTCGAATATTCTTACACCACTTACTGCTTGTAAATAAATACCAACAGACTGTGTTTTTGCGTTTTCTGCGCCTGATGTAATACCAGCATCATGGCTGCCTGCAATAATGATGTCGCAAAGTCGTTTATCAGAACCTAATGAGTAATAATTAATAGTCATAATGTCTTATCCTTAACAAGTAGTATGTTACCTTCCCAATATTCGATCTTTATTAAGAGTGATCGTAAGGAATTAAATCGTGCATGCCTAAACTTCCTATTGGCATGCCGCGCTCATCTTTTATATATATTCCATATTATCTAACGACTTCAAGTTAGGTTATTTGATAATGGAACTCACCATTTTCTGCTCTAACTTCAACTTTAGATAATGGCTTACCTTCCAACATATTATTTAAGAACCGATGACTTACTTCAGGTAGCAGTGTGTTAGTCAAAATAGAATCTATCATTCGGCCGCCACTTTCTAATTCGGTACATCTGCTGACTACTAAATCAACTACTGAGTCATCGTAATTAAATGCTATCCCTTTGCCTTTTTCGACGCGTTGTTTGATGCGATCAAGTTGTAAACGGGTAATTGCGCTAATCATGGCATCTGATAATGGGTAATAGGGGATAGACACGATCCGACCAAGTAGAGCTGCAGGGAACACTTGTAACTGTGGTTCGCGAAGCGCTTTAACAATACCATCTGGCTCTGGCATTAAATCGGGGTCTTTACACATGTTCATAATCAGATCGCTGCCAACATTTGACGTTAAAAGGATCAGGGTATTTTTGAAGTCGATTAGGCGGCCTTCACCGTCTTCCATGACTCCTTTGTCAAATACTTGGAAGAAAATCTCATGGACATCTGAATGGGCTTTTTCTACTTCGTCTAATAAAACGACTGAATATGGCTTACGGCGCACTGCTTCGGTTAAAATGCCGCCTTCACCATAGCCAACATAGCCAGGAGGGGCACCTTTTAATGTAGAAACTGTATGTGCTTCTTGAAACTCACTCATGTTAATAGTGATAACGTTTTGCTCGCCACCATATAGCGCTTCTGCTAATGCCAGTGCTGTTTCTGTTTTACCTGTGCCAGAGGGACCACATAACATAAACACACCGATAGGTTTATTCGGGTTATCTAATCCTGCACGTGAGGTTTGAATACGCTTAGCGATCATTTCCATACTGTGATCTTGGCCAATTACGCGTTCTTTCAAAATATTAGGTAGGTTAAGCACCGTATTAATTTCATCGCTAACCATTTTTCCAACAGGAATTCCTGTCCAGTCCGCGACAACAGAAGAAACCGCTTGAGCATCACAAGACGGCAATATTAGTGGTGATTCCCCTTGCAACTTGGACAAGCTCGCATAGTGCTCATTTAGCTCTACCTGTGCTTGTGTGATGGCTTCGGCATTATCAATGGGAGATTCACTGTCTTTACTATCGTTTTGTTCTTGCAGTAACTCTTTGAGTTTACGACGACTTTCTAAAACAGCATCAACCACTTCTTTTTCTGATTGCCACTTTTGTTCTAGTTCGTTTGCTTTTTCTAATTCAAAGGCTAAGCATTCTGCAACATTATCAATACGGCTTTGATTGATTAAACCTATTGTTGCTTCTTTGTATAAAACTGACTGTTCAACTTTTAAATTTTCAATTCGCTGTTTACAATCTTCGAGCTCGGCTGGAGTGGCAAATTGACTAACTGCGACGCGAGCTGCAGCAGTGTCAATTAAGCTAACTGCTTTATCAGGTAACTGTCTTGCTGGAATATAACGATGTGATAATTTAACTGCGGCCTCAATTGCTTCATCTAGCATTTCAACATGATGATGTTTCTCTAGCATACCGGCAATATTACGCAGCATTAAAATTGCTTTTTCTTCACTGGGCTCATCAACTTTAACCACTTGAAAGCGACGAGTTAGGGCGGGGTCTTTTTCAATGTGTTTTTTGTATTCCGCCCACGTTGTTGCACCTATCGTTCTTAGTTCGCCCCTTGCTAAAGCGGGCTTAAGTAAATTAGCGGCATCACCTGTACCAGCTGCGCCGCCTGCACCGACTAAGGTATGAGTTTCATCAATAAACATAATGATAGGCGTAGGCGATGACTTAACTTCTTCTATTACTTGTTTTAAACGATTTTCAAACTCGCCTTTCATGCTGGCGCCTGCTTGTAGCAGACCTATGTCTAAACTCAGCAGTTTAACGTCTTTTAAGCTTGGCGGAACATCACCCCTGACTATTCGGTGGGCAAAACCTTCAACAACCGCAGTTTTACCGACACCTGCTTCGCCGGTTAATATCGGGTTGTTTTGTCTACGTCTCATCAGAATATCAATTAACTGGCGAATTTCTTCATCACGACCGATGATAGAGTCGAGCTCGCCTTTACGCACTTGCTCGGTCATATCTGTTGTAAATTGTGCTAAGGCTTCTTGTTTACCCATTTGTGCAGGCGCCATGGCATCACTCGCAGTACCAGGCTCTGAACCTGCTGCTAAGTTAGAACCATCGGTTGCGCCTTGAGAATCTTCTGGGGAACCTGCAACGATACTATTGAGTTCATCGCCCAATTGTTCGGCTTTAATTTTATTAAATTCGCTCGAAATAGAGAGTAGAGCATTTCTCAAGTCTCTAGTCTTTAACATACCTAAAGTGATGTAAGCCATTCTAACTTTAGAGTCGCCAAATACTAAGCTGCCATATACCCAGCCTCGCTCTATCGATTCCTCTATATGACTCGATAAATCGGATATGGCACTCGCGCCTCTTGGCAGGGCATCCAAGGCATCGGTTAAATCTTTGGCTAAACGCGCAGGATCAATGTCGAAATGTTGAATAATTTTATGGAGATCTGAATCTTGTAATTGAAGTATTTGCTGAAACCAGTGCACAAGTTCAACGTAAGGGTTCCCTCGCAACTTGCAATATACAGTGGCACCTTCTACAGCTTTATAAGCTAACGGGTTGAGTTTGCCAAATAAACTCACTCTACTAATTTCAGCCATGATCCTTGTTCCTTGTTTTTATCGTAACGCCAATGTAACTAACGAATAAGTTTTACCCATTTAGCTTAGGATATCTTAATTAGTTTGCCACTAAGCATTACTCTCTTTTTTGTACACTAAAATAGGTTCAATTTGATGTTGATAATAAGAGTCACCTTGACACCAAGAATTTTGTCCCAATTGTGCATTACCTAACTTGCTGCTTTTACTTTGATTTTTATCTAAATAAATATTGATGTCGTATTCAAATTCTGCGCCCATGGCTTTACGAACGATACTTTCTATTTGGTCAAACTGGGTCGTGTCAGCCAATATCGACTGATATTGTTGATAGGTTAGTGGACCAATGTTTATTGCAAACTTAAAAATCCGTTGAAAGCTTAAGGTACCTAACGTAGAACTAATCCCTAAGTGGCTATTTGTTTTACCTAAAGCGGTTGTATCTTCAATGTTTAATGGGTACCAAGCACCCACAAATTCTTTAATATTGACCGCGAAGGTTAAGCTTTCAGCAAGCATTTGTTCTAACACTGAAGCACTTCTATTTTTATGGCTAAGTAAGCCAGATAAGTACGTTTCGAGCTTATATTTTTTATTTGGTTTATCGTTGTCGACGGTAATTTGCCCGGAAATTGAGCTTAATAACTGCTTAAAAGAGTCGTCGGATGGGCGATCATGGCTCACTGCAGGTTGGCTATCAGCCCATGCTCGATAGAACAGCGAAATAAACCTATGATTGAAGATGTCTAAAAACTGGCTAAAAGTATTATCTTTATGTCGGTGCTGGCGCTCCAACGCATGTTCAGTTAAATGCAGAGGTAATGGCCCATTAATACCTAACATGCCAAAGTAGCTATTTCTTAATTTATAGTAACCACTTGCTTGAGAGAACTTGACATCTGTGAACGCAGCTGGGAAGAAGCTAAGCAATGGAGTTTGACCAAAGCGAACAAAATCTTGTTTAGGTGATACGGAATAGCCAACTCGACTCGCTAATGGCGCGTTAGCTTCCAGGTATCTGACTAACGGTTCAAAACCTTGTTCATGCAGACTTTTCTTGTCTTCGCTAAGCTCGGCTAGATAGGATTTCGCAAGCCGATTCGAATTGGCCATCGATGTATCTCCCCTCTATCTTGCGAATGTAAGACTAATTGTGAAAATGAATTGACGCTAACGTATTGAGCAAAAAATTGATCTAGAACCATACCTAATAAAAACACACTGCTGCCTTCATAAGCTAATTCATCTATCACTAGTTTGATTTCGACACCGCGACCAAAACAAATAGGACCTGCTATTGGTAGGCGTTGTGTTATTTGCCTTGTATTTACCGCTGTAATACCGTCAATCAGTTTTGATTGGGTGTAGTCGTTTTTATCCATCATCAACTTCAATAATGTTTGCAAACTGAGCAGGCTCTCTCTTTGTTCTTCGTCACTGAGGCCCAAAAAATTAATTGATAGGAGGTTGATTAAGTCCCATGCGACACTTCCTTGGCTTAGTGGCGGATGTGGACGGCTGGGTTCGCCAACACACCGGACCGATTCACATGGCGCTCCGGTTTCTATAGTAAAGTCAGTTTTTCCTTTCCCTAAAGGCATCATTAATGGCAAGTCACGATTGCAGCACATGGTTGCAACTGAGATTTGCTTTAGGTCATCAGCATAGGGCGGATGCTTGGGATCAGAAATTGATATAAATACTTCTGAGCCAATGTAACTTGATCGGTGACCAAACTTTCGCTGATTGACATTTAAATTTCTAACGCGTCGCTTGCTTGTATAATAAGCGTGTGATTTATGGTCGTTACTTTTGTGACTGCCATACAGTGGTAAGAATAAATTAGTTGGCTCTATTCCTGTGCTAAATCCTTTGACGTCAGTTATTGAGCACACTTCAAAATCCAGTGGCCTTAATCGATCAGGGACTACGTGAAAGTCATTTTTAACCCTAGATATATTGATTCGTTCAGCACGTTTTGGAAATAAGTTGATAGCGGGAGTGCAATACAAGGCAAAGTTGTCTGCAGAAACTAAGTTTTCTAAGCGACTATCATTGTGATCTAACAGCAGCAATAACTGAACTTTGTTTTCATGGCATTGCTGAAGTGTTGAATGTAAGTGACTTATGGTTAAAAATAAAAATCGGCTAGGAAAAAGAAAATATTCTTTAAGTAGCCGAAAGCCATCAAATTGACGATTTGAATAGGGTAACAAGGCTTGCGCTTTATCATAGCCATTAGCTTGAGTTGTTGTTACCGCTTCCTGAATGCGCCACATATTACTACCTGATTTATAAAGACAACCTTGGAAGCCTTTATAAATAGCTTCGAATAAGTACAAAGGAAAAGATTCCGAACCTCTAATAAATAGTTCTAGCTCATCTAAGCTGATTTCAGAAAATTTTTGTCCTGGCGGCAGCTCTAGAGTTAATAATATGCCACTTTTAACTTTAATATTGGCTGATAATTTCTGGGTATAAGATCCTATCGATTGTGCGTTAATATACTCGGCACCGGTTATTGCCACTGGCCATAATGTTACATCATGTGCGGTTCTGTACTCACAGGCTGTTTGTTCACCTTTACTCAATAAACTATGCAAAGCCGTGCCCTTTGCGATAGTAACGCCTTCCATTAAGGAACCTTCTTCATAGTCTGGGTTAAATTGGCTGATTAACATAGAAGGGCAGGGTTGTAAAAAGGTTGGAAAAAGCAACTCCATTAAATGCTGAGTAAATTGAGGAAAACTTGCATCAAGCTTTTGATGAATGCGAGCGGATAAAAAGGCAAAGCCTTCAAGTAATCGCTCTACATAAGGATCTGAACAATCGAAGCCCTCGAGACCCAGACGACCGGCAATTTTTGGGTATTCTTTAGCAAATTCAGAACCTGTTTCGCGAATAAACTTGAGTTCTTGGTTATAAAATTCGAGAAATTTTGCGTCCATATACTAATTCCAATGACTCAAGGAAACGCTACCCGTTTCAAGATCAACATCTGTTTTTAGAAAAAGCTGTAATGGCAAGGGTTGGGCCCATAAATCGCCACTAATTTCAAAGGTTATTTGATTTTTGTTCATCTCTTCTGGGGCAAGATTAATTTTTACTTTGAGCGTATTTGGGATGATGCGGGGTTCATAGTAGCGGATGCGTTTTATCAATTCACGCTCGATAAACTTAGGACTAAAAGTCGCACCGCTATAGCCTGTAAGATCCATAATGCCGTAATTTAGTGCTGAGCTTTCAACTTCTGAGTATAGCGTTAAATCGAGATGAGAAGCACTGGCAACGCTATTAAGCAACCACGCAAGGTCTCTTTGAACTAAAGTGCGTAGTCGGTTAATAGAAATAACCCGTTTGTCTCTTGACTCAGTTTTTTTATCAGGCTCGTCGTCACTTAGCCTATCGAGTAGTGATAGCTGTAGACGTTCTTTTTGTGATAGTTCGGGCATGGTGAATCGTTAATTAAATTGAATACTGTCAATATTCATTAGGGGATATTCGCTAGCATCAGTTATTAATACTTTTTGGCCATTGCCGACATAATAATTTGCAATTGGTTCATGCCAGTCACATACTTTTGCCAGCAGCTGTTCATCTGTGGTGTTGGCATGAATAGGGTAACGCATAGGCATAAAGATGATTAATTGACCATTATTTTTTAACGTTAAGTTAGCGGGGCGCCATACTACATCACGTAAATCTTCAATTGGTTCAAAGTTAATTTCTTTTATATATTCAAAAGGTAAACGGTAGTAATTACCATTAAGCATAACTTCAAATGATGGGCCAAATCGAATATCGCCATCGCTTAACCATGCAAATGATTCAGAGTTGTTGATAGTGCCAGATATGGCAGGGGCTAGATCTGCACCTTTCTCTATTAAGGTAAGTGATTGATCAAAATGCCCATTTATATATTGTTGATAGCCTTGAGTATAAAAAGCTAACCATTGTGCGGGCTCACCAAAGCAAGTTGGCTCCTTGTTGCCTGATAATACGTTAATTCGTTTCTGTTCACATCCAATAAGCTGCTCATAGGTACTAACCATAGCCAGAGTGGCGTCAGACATTTCTTTAAGTACGTTGAGTTGGTTTTTAGCTCGTTCCCAGTCACATGACACACAAGCAAGTTGAAATAAGAAAATTCTGAGATTGATATTACTTGGATCTTTTCTAATTTCACCAAATAGCTGGTCTTTACATTCGCTTAAATTGCCTTCATGTAACAGGCTTTCTGCATCCATGTGATTGTCCTTAACTAAATGAAAGATTGCCACAAGTTTGTGGCAATCTAATGTTAACGCTAAGTGTCTTAAGCTGGTACGTTAGCCGGTATATCCCACTTAAACTCAACTTCTGCGCCAGCACCGCCTTTATCATCCTGGGTCTTATAGACGGTTCGAACTTTTGCAAAATTAAGTGTAATATTTTCCGTAAGCCTATCTTCGCCACCAGAGCCGCCCGTTGAATAAGAAGTAACCATCACTTCTTTTAATTCAATGACGAAATATTCTAATGGTTTTCCACCGGCTTTTCGGACAACAATTTTACCATCAGCAATATGTTCGCCTGTGGCAATTTTATTCATTAATGTCGCGGAAGAATTATCGACATATTTAGTAATGCTAATATCTTGAAAGTTTGCTTTACCTGCACCACCACCTTTACCCATATGCATGGTACCACTTTGAGATAAACCCCAGCTCCATGCTAGTACATCAATCTGATCTTTATACGTTTTATCTTCTGATTCACCTTTTATGCCGTTAAGCACAAGGAACATATCAACAGCCATAGTTATTCTCCTTTATTAACCTTTTTCTGAGGGTAGTTTTGAAACTAAACGAAGCGAAGCAGTTAGTCCTTCAAGCTGATAGTGAGGCTTTAAGAAGAATTTAGCACTGTAATAACCAGGGCTACCTTCGACATCATCAACAACAACTTCAGCATTCGCTAATGGTTTGCGAGCCTTGGTTTCTTCTGTTGAATTCCCTGGATCACCATCAACATAATTGTTGATCCAAGACTGCAACCATTTTTCCATGTCGGCTCTAGCTTTGAACGAGCCAACTTTGTCACGCACAATACATTTTAGGTAATGAGCGAATCGGCACGTTGCAAAAAGGTATGGAAGGCGAGCTGATAAAGCTGCATTTGATGTTGCATCAGGGTCGTCATACTCCATTGGTTTTTGTAGGGTTTGGGCACCAATAAAGGCTGCCATATCACTGTTTTTACGATGAATAAGAGGCATTAAACCACAGGCAGAAAGCTCAGCTTCACGACGATCACTAATGGCGACTTCAGTAGGACACTTCATATCAACGCCACCGTCATCACTTGGGAACGTATGAACAGGCAGGCCTTGGACATCACCACCAGACTCAATACCTCGGATACGTGAACACCAGCCATATTCCTTAAATGAGCGATTAATATTAACAGCCATTGAATAAGCAGCATTGGTCCAGCAATATTTTGATGAGTCAGAGCCAGACGTATCTTCCTCAAAATTGAAACCTTCACAAGGTTCCGTGTCAGCGCCATAAGGCAAACGAGATAGCACTCTTGGCATTGTTAAGGAAATATATTTAGCATCTTCTGTTTCGCGCAGTGACCTAAATGAAGCAAAGTCTGGAGTAGAGAATATTTTGGTTAAATCTCTAGGGTTAGTAAGTTCACTCCATGTATCCATTTGCAACAAACCTGGCGATGCAGCAGAAATAAATGGTGAATGTGAAGCTGCACACACTTTTGACATGTTAGTTAGTAAGCTGACATCTGCGGGGCTATTGTCAAAATAATAATCACCAACAATACAGCCAAATGGTTCACCACCAAACTGCCCATATTCTTCTTCATAAAATTTCTTAAAGACAGGGCTTTGATCCCAAGCGGTACCTGCAAATTTTTTAAGGTTTTTGCCAAGCTCTTTTTTAGAAATATTAAATACTTTTACTTTTAAATATTCATCAGTTTCAGTGTTATTTACTAAATAATGTAAGCCTCGCCATGTACCTTCTAAAGTTTGAAAGTCTTCGTGGTGAATGATTTGATTAACTTGATCCGTTAGCTTTTTATCTATCTCGGCGATAATGGCTTCGATTGAATGTACAGTATCTTCAGAAATTATCGCCGCATCCTGCAAAGCATAACCTGCAAGGGTGTTTACCGCGTTTTCAACTTCTGCTTTAGCACGATCTGACTTAGGCTTAAACTCTTTGTTTAATAGCGAGGCAAAGCTATTCGCATCAAGCTCTTCGACTGTGCCTTGCTCTAGTTCTGTGGCTTGTTGTTCAGACATTGTCATTCTCCTACTATTCCGCTTCAGGCTTAGGTGCTGAGCTTAAAGATGCAAGCAATGCAGGATCTTTTAATGCTTTAGAAATTAATTGTTCTGCACCTTCTTTACCATCCATATAGGTAACTAAGTTTGCTAACTGAGTTCTTGCTTCAAGCAACTGTTTTAGGCCATCAGTATGTTTGGCAATAGACTCTGGAGAGAAGTCATCCATACTTTCGAATTTTAATTCAACTGCTAAATTCCCTTCGCCAGTTACAGTGTTTGGTACAGTAAATTGGACGCGCGGTTTAGCTGCTTTAAGCCGATCATCGAAGTTGTCTACATCTACCTCTAAAATTTTTCGCTCTGATAATGGTGCTAACGGCTCTTCCGGGTTACCACTTAGATCGGCCATTACCCCCATTACAAATGGAATTTGAACTTTTTTTTCTGCGCCATAAAGCTCTACGTCATACTCTATTTGTACACGAGGTGCTCTATTGCGTCCGATAAATTTTTGACCGCTGGACACTGTATTCTCCTTAATTTGCATTTAGTTAGTGGTGATAGTGTATGTGTGAAACACATATACCTACCAATCACTTGTCACACTAGTGGTTGATGATTCTGCTGCTTTTGCTTGCTCAATATTTGATTGGCCATCATCTGTTTTTTTTCTATCAGATTCTGAAATGCCGCCAAGTTTCATTATTTCAGCCAAAGCCTCTGGAGATAAATCTTCGATAATGTCTAAGAAGTCCATGTGGACAAATTTCTTAGCTCGGCTTATTAACACAGGAATAGGGCTTGATGGCTCATATTCTTTATAATATTGGCAAATAAGCTCAAAGCATTTATCTACATCTTGTCGAGACGTTAGCTGTGAATTAGCAATATTAAAGGATAGTTGGTTTTGGCTAGATTGCGTGGTATTTGAAATGGAAATAGTTGATGAAGTATTTTCATCCGTAGTTGTAGTCATCTCTACGGAAGTTTCTTGCATTAAATCGGCATTATCCTCTAATGCAATTTTGATATGTGTGAGTACATCAGATAACGGATCGAAATTTACCGCATAATTGTTGCCAGCTTCTCTAATAAATGTTTCCGAAATATCAATAACTGCAGTAAGGGCGGCCTGAATTGCTAGATAAGTATCATTAGTAGCTTCTTTATCAGCATCACTAAATATCCCGCGTATTTGCGACGGCTCTAAATCGTTATCTTCAGGTTTTAATGAGGAATCTTTTGAACGCTCTATAACTCTAAGAGTGACACTGCCTGCAACTTTTGAAGTAACAAGAGGGGTATTTTTTAAAATATCGAGTATAAAGCTTTTATCGGTTAAATGGCCTAGTGCTGAAATCCTTTCCATAGGATCGCCATCATCTTCATCGAGCGGAGGGTAAAGCGCTTGCCATTGGTTTTGAATTAACAAAGAAAGTCCAGTCAAACATTCACTGAATTTTAATATCCCTTCTGTATTCAGCACTGCTTGGGTTAGGATGGATAATAATTTTAAATCGCGAGTTTTAGCACAGAATTCAATGGCTGACTTTTTTACATTGCGCCATTCTGGTGGTTCAGCGGGAATCGTATTTTGACCATCAAATTTTTCGGGCGTGCCTTCGGCTTCAAAAAAAAAGTTTTGAAAGCTAGCATCATCTTCTAGGTTTTCTCCACATCCATTATTTCCGGGAACTACTGAAGAGAATAGATCTTTATAATCCATAGTGAAATAAATCCATCATTTCATTTTTATATTTTTTAGTTGGTTATAACCTAGTATAAAACAATAATGAATTAAAGGTATTTTATTGAATATTTTTTAATCTATTTGTCGTTTGATGGAAATTAAAGAACGCCTTTTTCGGAATATGCGTTAGTATTTAATGCGTTGACTTAATTATTTGGTAGTTAACTAAACAGTAAACTACCATTAACATTCCGTTAAATTAATGACGTACAAGGATCTGTAAGGGACAGTGATATGCGCTCACAAGAGCATAGGTTAATTGCTATTTCCACGCCGTTAGCAGAAGATAAGCTGCTGTTTTACAAAGGAAGTCTAATTGAGGAATTGGGGCGCCCCTTTCATTACGCTTTAGATTTATTGAGTGAGGATGACGGGGTCGAATTGAGCGATCTCCTTGGTCAAAATATTACATTAAGATTAGAAACGGCAGAAGATGAACCACGTTATTTCAATGGCTTTGTTACAGAGTTTCACCAAAAAAGTACGGAGTCTCATTTAACTCACTACGTAGCAATTGTTAAACCATGGTTTTGGCTACTATCCTTAAGTGAAAACTGTCGAATTTTCCAAGAAAAAAATACACCAGATATTATAAAAAATGTCTTTGACGAGCTCGGTTTTTCTGACTACGAAGATAGATTAACCAACACTTACGCTGCACAAGATTATGTAGTGCAATACAATGAATCTGACTTTAATTTTGTTTCTCGGTTAATGGAAGAAGTGGGGATTTTTTACTTCTTTGAGCATATCAATGGCAAACATACCTTAATTTTAGTCGATCAAAACTCAACTATCTCTTTGTTTGGTGAGGTTATCTACTTACCGATGTCAGAGCAGGAACCTGATAATCATATTGAAGTGATATCTAGTTGGGAAAACTCGAAAAAGGTGAAAACCTCTGGTATTAGGCTTACTAGTTTTGATTTTGAAGTTCCAAGTAAAAATTTAGAAGCTGTAGCATCTGTACCAACAACGCCATCATTATCTGCTATCGAAAAGTTTAGTTATCCGGGTAATTATAAAGAACGTAATGAAGGGACAAATTATACAAGGCTTTTGATGGAGCGGGAAAATGCTGATTTTGAAATTAAGTCGGCAAAAACCAATATTCGTCAACTTGGGGTCGGTCTACAATTTAAACTAACTGAGCATTTTAGAGAGGACCAGAACACTGATTATCTAATCACCAAAATATCAATGGAGTTATATTCCGATGACTACGTTAGTGGTGACGATGAGCTAGAACAACCCCTGTTTACTGCACAGTTGAATGCGATACCTTCTAAAGTTCATTTTCGAACTCCACTTCTAGCAAGAAAGCCTTCAATGCAAGGTCCACAAACGGCAATGGTTGTAGGTAAAAACGGTGAAGAAGTTTGGACAGATAAATACGGCCGTATCAAAGTGCTGTTTCACTGGGACAGGTACGCAAAAGCGAATGAAACCAGTTCGTGCTGGGTACGCGTTTCACAAACTTGGGCAGGTAAAAATTGGGGGGCGATGCAGATCCCTCGTATTGGTCAAGAGGTTTTAGTAGATTTCCTCGGTGGCGACCCCGACCGCCCAATTGTTATAGGAAGTGTCTACAATGGCTCAACTATGCCTCCCTATGAATTGCCTGCAAATCATACTCGCTCAGGATTTAAATCTCGCTCGACTAAAGGTGGCGGTGGTTTTAATGAAATCCGCTTAGATGATAAAAAGGATAATGAACAACTTTTTATCCATGCAGAAAAAAACCAAGATAATCGTGTTAAGAACGATAGATTAAGTTGGGTGGGTAATGATGCCCATGAAATTATTAAAGCAAATAGTTTTGCACTGATTGAAAAAGATAAACATCAAACGATAAAAGGCAATGATTTTTCCAGTATTGAAGAAAATCAGCACCTTGACATCAAAGGTGGTTTTTTTACTCAAGTGACCAAAACCTTTAATGGTAAATACCTTGCGGATTATAAAATGTCGGTTGGTGGCGATAGTCATTGGCAAGACGAAGCTAATTATAATCATAAAGTAGCGCAGCAATATTCATTAAATGCTGGCAAAGATATTCAAATGAAAGCTAGTATGAATATGGCCGCAGAAGCTGGTATGGCTATACATATCAAAGCTGGCATGAATTTAGTACTTGAAGCCGGTGTACAAGTTACTTTAAAAGTTGGTGGTAGTTTTGTTTCGGTTGGGCCGGCTGGCGTAGATATTTCAGGCCCATTGGTCAAAATTAATAGTGGTGGCGCTGCTGGCTCTGGCTCAGGCAGCAAGCCGATAGCACCCAAGGCGATCAAAACGCCTAAAGAAGCAAAAGAAGCAAAAGAAGCTGATAACGATAAAGCTGGAGGACAAGCGACAGCCCCGAAAGCTAAAAAAATTGACTCAAATCAAACGACCTTAAAAAGCCAACAGGTTGGTGCTTTTGTTGCCCAGCCTATTGCCGCAGCGGCAGTAAATAAATCTGTAGAACCTCCACCTAACTGTAAAATTAAGTCACTTACTACTCAGTGTAGTCATAGCCGTAAACCAGATGCTAACTACAATTTGCTAGAAGTTGTGCCGACAGCAACCGAGCAAAAAGAAGAAGAAACAACTATTAAGCTTGATGGGGCTTCGTTATTGAGTGCTGACGATCAAAATGCATCATCTTCAACCGGACGTTACGGGCAAGCGGTAAATAGCGCAGCAAGTTCTTCAAGCAACTTACCCAACTCAAACAAGGTGGGTAGTGCTTCATATGTTAAAAAAATAGAGTATGGTGGCAGCGAAAAGCTGGCAACTAAATTAGCAATTGACGACGACTGTGGTACAGGCCAACTCATGTGTTCTTCAGACAGAAAGTGGCTTAAAAGTTACAGTAAAAGCTTTGAATTAACACCAGAGCCTGCTGATACCGATAAGTTAGGGGATACACCCGCGCGCAGTTATTTCCTTCAGGGCAAGTGTGAACACCACAGTGGTGAAGTTTTAGAAGTTAAAGTTTATCCTTCTGAGCAAGTATCTGCCGAAGTTTCACTGCAGTTTATATCCGGGAAAATGGATCAGTTTAACAAAGCATGGGAACAATGGGGCAGCAAATTTATGGGGTTGACCCCATTAGATTTGAAGCCGAAATTGATACCACCAAGCGGAAAGTTAAGCTATAGCAAAGGCTGGAAAGAAAATAGTAAGGACTGGCGCGCTTATTATGAAGTGGAGTTTAAGGCATCACTAGAGCCGATTGCCGGTATTGAAATCGAAGTTCAGTTTAGTATTACTCGATTAATTGGCACTATGGTAGGCATACCCCCACATTTAGCTCATTTTGCTTCTGAACATATCGCTGATGTATTGGTGCTGTTCGAAACGGGCGTTAATCTAAAAAGTAGTGGTTCTGTTCTTAATCAATACTATTCAACTGGCGAATGCATGACGAATGGGCAAATTACTTTAGGGGTCGAAGGAAAATTATCATTTGGCTTTATGGCACGTGCTGGTAGTCAGTATTTAGCCAGTGTTAGCGCCTCCGGGCGTTTAGCCATTACTCCTTATGGTGGCGGTGAAGTGGATATTAATAAAGATGGAATGTTTATTGAGCCAAAATTGAAGTTACCTCCAGCGACAGCCACGGTGAAGGTAGAATTTAGGGCCTTTGTTATGTTTTCTAAGAGCAAGACTAAGCAATGGAAGCTTTGGGAAAGCGATAAAGAAGTCGAATGTCGTAAATACCAACTGGTATAACAGGAGCAGCAGATGACAACATCAATACTTAATATTGTGATAGCCCTCGTAATTATTGTCGCTTTGTATTTGTTATTTCAATTAAAAAATAGTGGTCAGTGGCTGCAAACACAAGCAACAATTACTGAACTTGCGATCACTGAAAATTTTAACCGCAATAATAGTACTAATAGAAATAGTGTAGAGCACCACGTGGATATTCGCTTTAACTACTCCGTAGCAGGTAACTCTTACCAGGGGACTAAAATATACCCTAGTTTGCCTAATGTGTTCACAGATCAAAATGATTTAGCGCGGTTTACGGAACAATATCAACAAGGGATGCAAACAACAGTATATTATAATCCAAATGACCCTAAACAGTCGGCCTTAGTCAAAGTGCAGTTAAGTAATGTTGCATTTCTTGTTCTAGCTTTGATTATTTTATTGGTGGCGGGCATTATTTATTGGGTGATAAATAAACTTATAGCGTAGGGACAGCACTTTCATGCAAGCAAATTATTATCTCGATTTTTATAGTTCTGGCTATCAAGTAGCACTGACAGTAAATGAATTTCCGATTGTCTCAGAGCTCAGTGGTCAAGAAGTGACAACAACACAAATTATTAACCGTTGGCTTGGACAGAAAAATAATCGAGCTCATATAACGTTAACTATTCCAACATTCACGGCAAAAGATCCTGACGATCAACCAAGTACGAACAAGGCGGTTCGTATAAATATTTTTAAAGGAGAAGAGCGCGATGGGAAATTAGTTGCTATCGACAATTTAGTGCAGTTAGAACTAAGTGAAAATGACCCGATCATACAACAAATGACTAGCCCTGATGGATATGAAATTAGCTTTCCGCAAGTGTTAAGTGATTTACCGTTAACACGTTTGTGGCAATACGCAGAGACCATGGAGCAATTATCTCAGCAAGATAAGTATGATATTTTTTTAGTGTTAAAAGGCGTTCGTAGTTTTTTCGCTAAAAAACAGTTCGAGCAAGCATATGAGTTTTTCAAGTATCGCTATGAAGATGAAGAGATAGCCGATCATATTCCTAAGGGGCAATTGCAACAATCGGTTCTAGCAATGTGGAAGCAATATTTAGCGGATCCTGAATTATCTTTAGTACAATATGCAGCTGAGTCTGTTGCTATCAACTGGTTGGATAATAAACGGGTTGCACAAATAGTGGTTAACGATGGACAGTATCCAATCGAGTTTGTCCATGCAGAGCAAGACATGAGCTTTGGCTTTCCATTATTTCTGTGCAAAATTAACGGTCAATGGATCATAATTCGGTAGATTAAATGGCTATTCAAGTTACCAATGGAGCGATGTTGATGTGCAGTCAAGGTATGGCACCTAGCACCCTAGTTGTGCCACCTATCAACCGTGTAATGGTTGATAATATGCCTGCGGCTAATATTATGGACTTTAAACCTATGGTTAATATTTTACCATTTGGTATGTGTCGTTCCCTTGCTAACCCAACAGTCGCAGCAGCGACTTCAGCAGCATTAGGTGTACTGACCCCTATGCCTTGCATACCTGTAATACCAGCACCTTGGGCACCTGGCGCACCAACCGATCTTATTGCCTATTTCCCGGCTTTAAACAACTCAAGTAAATGTATGTGCACGTGGGCAGGCACTATATCAATCACCAACCCAGGGGCAACCACTGTAATGGTGCCTTAACCTGAGGTTTGTATAAAAAATAATAAGATAAAAAGTTGCCGCGTAGGACGGCAACGCTCTGAAATAGAAGTTTTCAGAATTTATTGGTTAAGCAAGCCAAATACGCCCATTGAGTAAGCTCGTTTTTGGTTAGTCCCCATTAAAGAGCTTACTTGAATATTTGAGCCAAGTGCTAACGGCTGATTTGAATAACGGCTGCTGCCTGTGCCTGTGCTATAACCGACTCCAGGTGTTGCCGTAAACTCGTAAGCGATGACATCACCTTTCTCCACTCCAACTGTATTATTAAATTGAAGGCGATTAGGTCCAGTAGTATCCATTGTAATGACTGAGCTCTCCCAAACTGTTACCAAGTTCGACTCAATATAGCGAAGAACTTTAACTTTCATCGCTGTTGGTCGAGTGACGTAGGCACCGACACCAGTTAATACACCAGCACTTGGCATACGATTACTTAAATCAACAATCGTTATTGGTTTTTCATCTAGATTAATGCGCTCTACTAATTCATCACCAACATAATCGAGTAAATCACCTTCAACTAAAAAAGCTTTTAACGCATCAATCTCATTTTGCACAAAGTTACGTACTTGCCCCCTAAGAACAGTGGACTCTTGAACCCTCGAGCTTTTTTCAGTATCTAGCACCGCGATGACTTGGTTAAGGTTATCAATTTTCTTATTTAGCAAAGTATTATTTGCTAATAGCTCACTATTTTCTTGCTTTTGTGCTGCAAGTGCTTGTCGCAAGTTGGTATTAACAGTTTGAAGGTCGTTTTTATTGCCTGTAGAGCCACAGCCTGATAGTGCTATTATGCTGATAGGTAGCAGAAGTATTTTACGCATTTTATTCTCCATGAATTATCGTTCTTCCATCAGTTAAGTTGATAACTGGTTAATTTTCAATCGCAAATCGTTCAGATGCTAACTTTTCATTATTTATGGTGAGTTCAAGGATGTACCCACCTTCAGCAAAACCGTCAACGGGTTTAGAAATTTTGAAAAATTTAGTGCCATTTTCTTCGGTTAATATAACCGGAACTGTTGAAATTTTAACAGTTTGTGAGCCATCAAACAGCGAAGCTTGTACCACATTTGTACCCGGGGAAAAATTGCTAAACTCAAAACCAATAAAAATGGTTCTATCGGCAGAAATAGTTTTTTCATGACTGCTTGATATTTCAGTAAACGCTTGCCCTTTTACTTCAAGAACGCTAATTCTTGGCTTAGAAGCTTCAATCTGAGCTTGCTCGGCATCCACTAAGTTACGGTTAAAAGTTGTAATAGCGGTACTTTCTGGAAAAAATTTGGCGGCATCAAGCAAAGTAGCTTTTGCCTGTTCAAACTGCTTATTAGCAATTTGCTCGGGAACACTTTTAATCAGCGCTTGTTCGATTGTGTAAAGTCCTTCAATCGCTTCCGGATTTTCTGGGTAATTGACTAAAATGTCACGGAACGCTTGATATGCATTATTACTATCGGGTGGCAAAATATTACCTAAAGTTAACTGCTGTTGAGCCAAGGTAATTTGATTAGCTAAGGCTTTATTTTGAGCTTTTTCCTGGGCAATTTGAGCAAATGCTTGATCGATATTCTCACGTAAAACAAGCAAAGATTCGTGTTTATTGTTAGAGGTTATCAGCCCTTTATCTGTGTAAAGCTTAGCCCGTTGTAAGTTATTGCTATCAAACTGAGCTTTTGCCAACTGATAGTAGCGATCACTTATTTTAAGCAAGCCTTTGTTAGCCGCTGGATGTTGTGGGTTAATTTCTAAAATCTTTTTAAAGTCATGGTAGGCATTATTATCATCGTCACCGGTTAGCTGGTCTTTAGCTAAATGACTTTCTGCAGACTCGATTAAGCTCAATATATAAAGCTCGTTTTGAATTTTTTCACTAATGGCTGTTACTTGCTCTGATTGTTTAAGTTCAGGGTATTTGCGTAAGGTGGATTTTAATAACTGACTAGCGTCTGCATAATTTGTCTGTGATAAATGTTGATTGATGCTATTTAAATAAGCTTTTTGTAATTTATTTTTGCCTGCAACAACTGTTGGGTGGTTATCAGCCAAAAGTGAGATAAATTGGTAAGTTTGATAGAGTTCTTCTGCTACATCAATGGAGCTGTCTAGCTCTTGTTCCAATGATTCAGCCTGAGCTACCAGTTTTGCTAATTTTTCCTTATTTTTTTTGTCTTGTTCCGATTCTTGCGCTGGGATGGGGCTATCTGATGGTTGATATTGCTGAGCTTGATTATCTTTTGATTGCACGGGAACAATATCGTTAGTACTTGCTTGGTTGTTCCCTTTATCGGCAACTTCTAGAGGTTGAGTTGTTTGAGTCTTTGTTGCTAGTTGATTCTCTGGTGCAGCTTGCGTTGTTAGCGGCTCTTCCAATTGTTGTTTTGAGTTGTTGTAAAACCAATAACCGCCAATGGCTATTACGACGATAACACTAATGATACTTGCATAGATGAGTGTTTCGTTTTTATTTGAATTAGTATTCACTGCGGATTGTTGGGGGATTGATTTAAAATCAATCACTTGAGTTTCATCAGTGATTTGCTTTGAAACAACCATGGTATAGTCGCCAGTATCTGATGAAGCTGCAACTGTCCCACTGTGATAATCTAAAGGTTTGGTTTTTTCTCGTTCGGCATGTTTAGCAAATAACTCATTTAATTCATTAAGCTGTTGGCTTGGTATCTGATTTAAGGCACTCACTAATTCACTGCCATTTTGAAAACGATCGTCAGGTACTTTTGCCATTAATCGCTCAATGATTTCCTGAAAACTAGCTTGTAAATAATCGGGAATTTTGGGAATTGGATCACTAAGATGTTTTATTCCAACAGAGACAGCTGAGTCGCCATTATAGGGAACTTCACCAACAAGTAATTGATAAAATACAACGCCTAAACTGTATAGATCCGAACGCCAGTCTATTTCTTTACCCTTAGCTTGTTCTGGGCTCATATAATAGGGAGTACCAATTGCAGTACCTGTTTGCGTCATTTCACTAACAGTATCAAAGGCTTTTGCAATGCCAAAATCCATCAATACCGCACGGCCATCTTCATTATTTATCATAATGTTTTCTGGTTTTATATCGCGGTGAACATAGCCTTTACGCCCAGCATAATCCAGTGCTAAAGCAATTTCTTTAATGACTTTTAAGATATGAAATAGGGAAATGGAATGTAAACGGTTTTTAAGGTCATCACCTTCAATGTATTCCATCGATAAGTAATGGTGATTGTTGACAACTCCAACATCGTAAACCGTCACAATATTGGGGTGAACTAGTCGACTGACGATTTTAGCTTCGCGAAGAAATCGCTCTCCAAATGCAGGGTCAGAAGAAAGTTGCTCGGCCATAACTTTAATCGCAACATCTCTTTCGAAACTATTTTGAATTGCCAAATAAACAGTAGCCATGCCACCGTGCCCAAGCACCTGTTTAATTTGATAACCATCTATTTTAATTGTCGTCTCGTCCATAATACCTAATTGTTAGCCGCTAACGTGCGATAGAAGAAAATTTGATTGGTTGGTATATCAGTATAGTTTTTATTATCTTAGCTAATTTAAATAATATTTGGTTTTAAGTAAAACAAAATACTAAACTGATAAAACTAAATATCTTTTTCTCATATTTACGCGGTTTACAGAGGTATCAATTTTTTGGCTATTGAAATAAATTTCAATTAGGGCAAACTGATTGAGTAAAGGATAGACAACAACGTTAGGGATTTATTGTTGGTTATGGCGCAATTGCTATTAAAACTCGTCTCGGGTACTGCAGGTACACAAAATTCTGTATGGTTTTATGAACAGGGTGGCACTATTGGCCGTTCAGCGACATGTGATTGGTCGTTACCTGATCATGATCGCTTTATTTCAAATAAACACGCCTCAATTTCTTACCAAAATAATCAATTTTATTTAACTGATACCAGTACAAATGGCGTTTTCGTAAACGATACAGCAAACTTATTAGGTCGTGACAACCAAGTAAAAATGGCGGAAGGTGATGTCTTTATTATTGGTGAGTACAAACTTCAAGTGGCAACAATTGAAGCGTCGGTGCCTGCCCAAACAAGCCAACCAAATGAGGAGTCAGGTGGCTTATTAGATTTAGTGCTTGGCAGCAACGCAAATTCATCAGTGTCACAATCTAAAGATCCGATTGCGTTAATGAATCAAGAAGATCACCCAAAACAAGATAATTCACTTGGATTAGGTGAATTGCTTTCTTCACCAGTTGTACCTTCCAATGAAAGTGCCAACTTTCAGCCACCTAATTTATCGTTTGATGATGCTTTTGCACAGGATGAACAGCCAGCATCAACTCCTGCATCAAGCCATGTTAATCAAGGGATTCCAGAAGACTGGGAGTTATCAGGAATAGTTCCAGCAATACCTAATGCAGACGCTTCCTCGCCGATACCAGTACAATCAAATAAAATTGAGGAACAAAACAACCTTAACGCTAGCCCGGAAATAAGACCGCCAAATGTCAATTCTTCAGCTACAGACAATACCGTCCAAGAGCAAGTAAATATATCTGCGCCACAAGAGCTAAATGCGAGTATAGAGAACCGAAGCGCTCAGCCGGTAGCGGCAAATAAAAATACTGGACAAAGTGATAGTTTTTTTACGTTGTTATATCAGCAACTGGGGTTGCCAAATGAATATCAAGAAACTGTCGATCAAGCAAAGTTTGCTGAGGATATTGCGACAATACTATTATCAAGCACTAAAGGCTTAATGGCACTGCTTAACGGTCGAAGTATTTTCAAACAGGAATCACGCCTTTCTTTAACCTCGATTCAGCCGCGTTCCAATAACCCACTAAAGTTTTCTATCGATCCGTCTGACTCATTAGAGATGCTACTAATTAAAAAGAAAGCGGGCTATTTAAGCGCAGAACAAGCCTATGAAGAGGCGATAAGCGACTTGCAATCTCATCAAATGGCATTTTTAGCAGGGTTGCAAGCAACGTTAACTGGCATCTTGGAACAACTATCATCAGATGTTATTGAACAAGAGCAACAAAAGAAAAGTGGCGGCTTTATGGGGCTCAATGTAAAAGCACAAAAGTTAAATATTATTGAAAATAAACAAAAAGAACTGGCAGATAGTGTGCAGCACAACTTAAATGAGATTCTGAGTAAGTATTTTGCTGAAGCCTATCAGGCACAAATAGATAATATTAAAAAAGATTAAAGAAGGAATTTTCCATGATCAAGCGATTTTTCCCTGTGTTTGTTGTGGCGTTAATGACGATATTGGCTTCGTGCTCTTCAACTAATGAGCATAATGTCGATTTTAGCTATTTTATCACTGCAAGTGACTCTATTAACCCTGATATTCAAGGACAGCCCTCGCCAGTTTTAGTGAGGGTTTATCAATTAGCTAATAATGTTAATTTTGAAAATGCCACTTATGATTCGTTATTTCAATCAAATCAAAATACGTTAGGTGGCGAATATATTTCCTTGAATGAATACTTAATTCACCCTGACTCTAAAAATAATGTTGAGTTGCAAATCTCTGAAAATGCGAAATATATTGGTGTCGCTGTTGGTTATAGAAGTGTTGAAATGGTCACTTGGCGGACCATAGTAAAAGTACCTGAAGGTAAGTTTTGGCGTGATGCTGGATTGGAAATCAAGGTTGATAAATTATCTGTCCGAGTAATTGAACTGTAAATAATAATTATAAAAGAGGCGTTTATGGCGTGGGAGAAGCGAGTTGTTTGGTCAGAAGGGATGTTATTGCAACCTCAGCACTTTCAACAAAATGCTAGGTTTCATGAGGCACAGCTACGTAATGTCACCCAGCTTTGCCAAAATAGTTTATGGGGTATGGCCACCATTGAAATTGATAAATCTCAATTAAAGCAAGGTAAGTTGAGCTTAAATCAAATATCCGGCATGTTACCTGATGGCAGTTACTTTGATGCACCAGAAATAGACGGTTTACCGAATGCGTTGGATATCAACGAGTCTCATTTAAATCAAACCATCTATTTAGCATCAACAATCAGAAGGTATGGAAATACCGAAATCTCAAGAGAAATTCATGCTAATGACGTCAGCAGGTTGCGTATTGAAGAGTATGATTTTCGAGATGTCTCTAGTACGGGTTCATTAAAACAGACACTAGAAGTAGCCGGTTATAATTTTTGTTTATTGACCGATGCTGATGTCAGAGATGAGTATGACTGCATTGCCATTGCTGTTATTGACGATATTAGTGCAAATGGAGAAGTCAGCCTAAAAAATGAGTTTGTTGGTCCGACAGTAAATATTAAACAAAACCTTTATTTAAGAAGCTTTGTTGGCGAATTAGTTAATTTGGCCCAGCATAGGGTATCTTCATTGGCAGCCAGAGTTTCTGTGGCAGGCAAAGCATCAACTTCTGAAGTGCAAGATTTTTTAATGCTACAAGCGTTAAACAAAACTTTGCCTATGTTAAAACACCTTGATGCAGTTGCTAAACTTACTCCAATGGCACTTTATGAGTTTTTGATTGTGTTAATTGGTGAGCTGAGCACCTTTATTAAGCCTGATAAAATGCCGCCAGATTTACCGAGCTACAAACATAAAGAGTTAACTGAAGTATTTTCAATATTAATTCAAGAAGTTAGGCAAAGCTTCAGTGTTGTGCTTGAGCAAAATTCGATAAATATTCCGCTGCAAGAGAAAAAATACGGTATTCGCGTTGGTGTAGTAGCGGACAAATCATTGTTTACTACTGCATCATTTATTTTAGCTGTACATTCCGATTTATCGCCTGAAGAAATGCGACAATACTTTTCACCTCAAGTGAAAATAGGGGCGGTCGAGCAGATAAAAGAATTAGTCAATGTGCAACTCCCTGGTATTCAACTTAATAGCCTTGCCGTTGCTCCTAGAGAAATTCCCTACCAACGAAATTTTGTTTATTTTGAGTTGGTTCCTAAGGGGGAATATTGGCAGGCTCTAGCCCAATCAGGTGGTATAGCAATACATGTCGGAAGTAACTTTCCTAATTTATCGATAGAGCTATGGGCGATAAGAGGAAATCAAGAATGAGTGATGATAACTTATCCAAAACCTTGATTGTTCCCAACCCAGGAGGGCGAAGAAAAGGGACGGAAACGAACATCCCTGTACCTAAGCAACCAGGGCAGCCTCAAAGTAATCAAACCCCACCACAGCCTTCTTCCAATGCTCCGCTAGCTTTGCCTGATAGTGAAAATATTATTTTAAGCTCATGCCAAGAAATCCTAACTCTAGCCAGCAATATTAAATCGTTAGAGCCAGCAAATTCTATATTACAGTTACGCCAAGATATAGATCGTTTAATCAGCCAGATGAACGATAAATTAACACGGGCCAACCAAAGTAATGAAGTTATTCTTACCGCTCGTTATATTGTCTGTTGTTTGCTGGATGAGCTTGTGTTGTCAACCCCATGGGGCAGTGAAGGCGTATGGAGCCAGCAAACGCTGTTAAGCCAATATCATAATGAAACCTGGGGCGGTGAAAAGTTCTTTCTAATTGTTAATAAATTATTAGAGCAGCCAGAACGCAACATTAATTTAATTGAACTTTGTTATGTTTGTTTATCTGCAGGTTTTTGCGGTAAATATCGAATTGCTCAAAATGGTGAGCGAGAGTTATTGAAAGTCAGCCACACTTTATTACAACAAATAGAGCAACAACGTCCTGTTTCAGCTGAATTATCCCCCCATTGGCAAGGCGTGGGGAGTGAGCAGAAATATCGAGGTAAACAAGTTAATGTTTGGATGGTATTCATTGCTATAAGTTTAATGTTAGTTGCAATATATGTTGGCTTCCTTGCTAATTTAAATGGCAAAGTTGAACCAGTTTACCAAGAGCTAGAGTCCGTTGGTTGGCAAGACTTCGTCGAAAAAATGGCTGAAACTCAACCCGCAACTTTAGATATTAATGATGTTGCGCAACAAATAAGAATATCTCTTTCCAAAGAAATAGATAATCAGCTAGTCGCGGTAGATGTGCGCGATAAAATGGTTATTATACGCCTAATAAGTACTAGTTTATTTAAGTCAGGTAGTAGTTTTGTTAATGAAGATGCGTTACCTGATGTTAATAAACTAGTAAATACCATTCGCGAACATGCGGTGAGTGTAGTGGTTGTCGGTCACACCGATTCCACTGGCAAAGCTGAGTCTAACTGGCTTATATCGAGAAAACGCGCTGAGGCTATTGCACATTGGTTAACCAAAGCTAATCACCAATTACGTAATACGATAACCCGTGGTGCTGCCGATACCCAACCTCTCTTTGCTGATGATAGTGAGAGTGAATATAACCGCAGTATGAATCGTCGCGTGGAACTTATTTTAAGGCTGAAGGGGTAGCATAAAAACATGGATAAGTTAGCTAAAATTGTTTATAGCAATTGGTTTCTCCCCTTGGTTATTTTTATTATTTTTTCCTTGGTTGTGTTGTTAGCTGGGCCTTATTTAGCTTTTGCTGAATATTATCCGTTGGCACAACTGAGTAAGCAAATTGTCTTAATTGTTTTTGTGCTGTTGGTTTATACCTCAATTAAATTTTTTCAGTATCACCGCTCGTTAAAAGTTCAACGTAGTATGGTTAGCGACATGACTGATGAACAAGGTGTAGGTGAAATTATTGATGCTGAGAAAAAGGCGCTTAAAGAAAAATTTGAACAAGCTTTAAACCTGTTGAAGCAAAAAAAGGGAAACAAACAAGCATTAACGGAAATGCCCTGGTATATGATTATTGGCAATCCTGGCAGTGGCAAAACCACATTATTGTCTAATTCAGGTTTACAATTTCCTCTATACAATGAGTTGTCTAATCAGGCATTACAAGGCGTAGGTGGTACAAAAAATTGCGATTGGTGGATTACCCAAGAAGCTATTTTGCTAGATACTGCGGGCCGGTATGCCTCACAAGATAGTCACCAAAAAGCCGATGAATCTGGTTGGATGAATTTCTTGAACTTGATTAAACGCTATCGTCGTAAGCCTATTAGTGGCCTTTTGGTTAGCTTTAGCATGTCTGATTTACTGACCATGAATGATTTCGAACTTGGTCAACAGTTGATCCAAATAAAGCAACGCATTGCAGATTTAAATAAGTTTTTTGATACTCGTTTTCCTGTGTATGTGGTGATCACAAAAAGCGATATGTTAGCCGGCTTTAGTCAGTTTTATGAGTCTTTTTCATCGCAGGAGCGCGAGCAAACGTTTGGCATTACCTTCGAGCCAGCAAAAAGTGACAGTAATAATATCAGTCAGCAGTTTTCACAGAAATTTACCGAATTACACCAATCACTAACTCGAAGACAATGGCAGCGCACCGCATTAGAGCGCGACCCAAGTCGTAAATCACTGATCTTTAGCTTTGCTAACCAGTTTGGCTCACTTAAGCCGACACTTGATAAAATAATTCAGAATTTATCGAGTCCAGAAGATAATTGTGTAAAAGGAATTGTGCGAGGACTTTATTTTACTAGTGGTACACAAAACGGTGCACCCATAGACCGAATGATGGCAAAAGTCGCTCAGACATTTGGTCTAAAAAATAAAGCGCAAGTACTTTGGAATAATGATACACGAAGCTATTTTATTAAAGACTTGCTGCAAAAGGTGGTTTTTCCAGAGTCTGATCAATTTGGTGTGTTAGCTGGATATCAAAAACGTCAAGGTAAAATGACTAAAATAGCGATGTTAGTTGGCGGCGTAATTGCGATTGCCTTATCGCTGGCTTGGTTAGTTAGCTATAGCAACAATGTTGGTTTTATTGAGTCTAGCCAAATCGCTTTAAAAAATTGGCACCAACGCTACCAAGAAGCGACAGAGCAATCAGATATACGAGGCTATTTAAAAGCACTAAATGACTTTTCTGGATCAGTATCAAATTTAACCCATCAAAGTGACAATACGTTTTCAGGATTAGGACTTTCACAAACTGATAACTTAGGTAGTGCATTTAATGCTAGTTACAACCGTTTAATAACGACGGCGTTACTACCATATGTGAAAAAGCAAATTGAAAACGCAATATTGCAAGCGAAATCGGATGAAGATAAATATCAGGCACTAACTGCCTACTTGATGTTTTCTCAAACCGATAAGCGCAATGCTGAGTATTTAACAGCATGGCTGAAACGCCACTTGAATAATGATGCCGTATTCAATGACGATGAATATATTGCTTTGATGGTGCATGTAGATCACGCAGTTAGTCAAGGTATGACATTTAATGACATTAACGATAAATTGGTAGCTCAAACGCAGATTGCCCTGCAACAAGCGTCTCTTAGCCAAGTGTATTATGCTCAGTTTAAACAGCAATACCTTGGCACGACGGATAATATGTTGTCGATGACTCAATTAGCAGGCGCTAATTGGCGTGTCCTAATGGAAACAAGTTTTGATGATATATTGACCATTTCTCGTTTGTACACACCTTCATTGTTTAATCAGGTGAGTTCAACTTTGTTACCTGATTATTTAACTGGATTAGCTGAGAATTCGTGGGTACTAGGTGATAATTATCAGTTAAATAAATCAGTGCTGTCGAAAGAGTTACTGCAAGCATATACCAGTGATTATATAACCAGTTGGCAACGGCTTTTAGACAGTATTTCAATTAAGTCTTATCACAATTCAGAGAATGCAGAGTCAGCGTTAACCACCGCTGGTGATATTGACTCGCCATTAATTACCTTGTTGGTTAGTGTGTCAGATGCCACCAAGCTAGTTAACACCGAAACCGCCGAACGAGCACTTTCTATTGCTGCTAAGAATACTAGTGTTGCTAAAGTGGCTAGTCGACTAGATAGCATCAGTATTGATACACCAGCAATGACCATAACAAGGCAGTTTAGTAAGTTACATGAATTAGTCTCAGCGGAACGAAAAACGTTGACGCAACAACGGTTCTCGGCATTAACCTCACAATTGGCATTATCGTTAGCCTCATTAAGTGATGAAAATGATGCCAGTAGTCATATCAATGCGTTAAAAGCGTTTGCTTATAGCCAACCAGAACCGCTAAAAGCTTGGGCGAATCAACTCGCCGACCGTATGAATATGGTGATTAATTTGGGGTTAAAGTCGCAAATGGCAAGTATTTGGAAAAACGATATTGTCAGTCAATGTGTGAATATCGTTAGTGACAAATTTCCGTTTGACAAGGCGGCAAAACAAGAAGCAAGCTTGAGCGAACTGGCCAAACTTTTCGCTGATAGTGGTGTTATCTTGCAGTTTTATCAGCAACATATTCAACCTTTAGTTAATACTAATGTTCGTCCATGGCGCTGGAATAAAGGCATAAAAGAAGCTTATCAATTTGATGATGCTGTTTTGACGTTTTTTGAGCGGACACAACAAATCGGGCGTACTCTCTTTCCTACAGGCGGTAATCAACCTCGCTTGGGATTGAATTTGAAACCTCTGTATTTAGATCCTAATGTAGCTAAATTTAAAATGGAGATTTATGGCAACCAATTAAATTACCAATTTGGTCGGCCAATAAGCTCACATATCAGTTGGCCACCAGAAAATGTTGGTCAAGGAGCAAGTTTTAGTTTTGTCCGCAGAGACGGCAGTGAAATAGCAGGGCAAGCACAGGGTTTTTATGGTGTTTACCGGTTAATTGCTGGTGCTAGTGTGAACGTAGTAAATTCAAACAAAGTTGAAATTACTTTTGAAAAAGAAACTTACAAAGCGGTTTATGAACTAACGGGGGATGAACGTTCAGATCCCTTGTTAATTAATAAACTGAGTCAATTCTCATGTCTTAATACGTTATAGGTGAATTGATGAAAGTAGGATTTTTCGGCAAATTACCAGGGTACGGCGACTTCATTCAGCGAAACGTATCACAAGAGTTTATTCATTTTTGGGATAAGTGGCTTATTCAATCTATTGAAAGCTCAAGAGGGCAATTGGCCGAAGAGTGGCAATATCATTTTTTCCATACGCCCATCTGGTGCTTCAGTTTAGATAAAGGTATTGCCAGTAATCACGTTATTACGGGGCTATTAATGGCCAGTGTTGATAAATCAGGACGTTGCTATCCGTTTACGGTGGTTTGTGAGTCAGAAACAGAATTAAATTTATTATCCTTATCTAGAAATATCGACGCACTACACAAACATACCGAAGAGTTCTTGCTGTCACTATTGGAGAAAGACAACCCTAACTTAGATGAGTTACAAGACGTTCTCGCCAAAATGTATCACTCACTCAGTGACGCTAATTACCAAAACATTACAAGTATTCAAGGTCAAAGCTATTCAGAACTGGGTAGCTTGGTGGGCAATGAACTTGATGATTTTTCACGCTGCAACGACACCTTTATTCAGGGTTTACTGGATATGCAAAATGTAAAATTAACGCTGTGGTGGATGCGTGGGGGCATCGATATAAAGCCGCAAAAGCGTTATTTTTCAGGCATGCCGCCTGTAGATTGTTTCAGTTCATTTTTGTTGGGAGTCAATGAATGACAGAGCAACATTGGTATAGCTATTCGGTAACAGATGTCGGTAGAAAGCGTAAAGTCAATCAAGATGCAATTTATGCTAATGATCAAACTGGAATTTGGTTGGTCGCTGATGGTATGGGGGGACACAGAGATGGTGACAAGGCTAGCCAAGCTATTGTCGCTGCTATTAAAAGTCGCCAGTTTAGTAATACGTTAGCTCAGCGAATCATCGAAATTGAGCAATTGATTCGTCAACTTAATGATGAGTTGCAACTTTATTCGAAAAACAACTTAAATGGTCAAAATACGGGTTCGACAATTGTTTTAATGACAATATGCGAAGGAATCTGTGCGTTAATTTGGGCGGGGGACTCTCGCTGTTATAAAGTTGAACAAAATAATATGACCCAACTTAGCTGGGATCATAGTTATATAGACGAGCTATTACGTGCAGGACAGATAGCGGAAGAAGAAGCTGCAATAAGCAAAATGTCTAACGTCATCACTCGAGCAGTTGGCGCGCATGAAGAACTATTTTTTGACCATGTGCTATTCCCTCATTCCGATCAGGAAGTTTATTTGCTATGTAGTGATGGCTTAACTAATGAAATGTCAGATAAAGAAATTAGTGACGTTATATTTACTAATGGGTGCAGTCAGGCTAGCGTTGATAGTTTATTAGCTAAAACACTGGCAAGTGGAGCTAAAGATAATGTCTCTATTATGTTAGTTGCTTGTAGACAACGTAGGCCAATTAATATTAATGAAAAACGTTTGTTGGAAAACCATACCCAAGCCATTAGGACGGCAAGTCAAGCGGCTTATAATAATGAAATACCACTAGCAGAATATTATGTGCAATTAAAAAGGCAAGTGGAGTTAGCGATTAAAGAGCATCAGCAATTTAAGGGGCAAGGCACTAAAGAAACGGCTGCTTTATCTGATATCGGGACAAGTCCCAAGTTACCCATTACCGATAATGTACGGACACAGCCTAATGTATCAACACCTAAATCTACCGTTGATTTGCAATATATTCTTTTAATATTTGCCATGATCATATTATCAGGCTTACTCTTTTTTTTATTATTACAGTAATATTGTTTTGCTCTAAAAACTGCCTTTGTTTGCAGTGATGGGCAAAACCATTTATCGCTAAAACCTTCTTATTTATCGTTTTTCCAAAGCAACATTATATTTTATTGGCTATATTGATTGATTAACAATATGGATAAAACCATTGCAAAAGCACGAATAATTATAACAAATTGTCGTCGTAACTCGTTGTTGGCGCTGAGCTAAGTTATGTATGACTTAATCATGCGATATGCTGTTTAGGCATATTTAAGGAAGCAAAAATGAAGTCAATCCTCAGTCTGGTTGCAGGTGCAGTATTAGCGTCGTCTAGTTTAACTGTGCTAGCTAAAGATGCACCTGTCATAGAATCATCACTTTTTGATAATTTTAAATTTCGTAGTATCGGCCCTGCATTTATGTCTGGTCGCATTGCTGATATTGAAATTAGCCCATCAAATAAAAATACTTGGTATGTTGGTGTCGGCTCTGGCGGTATGTTCAAAACCGATAACGCTGGTACCACATGGCAACCAATATTTGATAAACAAGATGTTTACTCAATTGGCGCAGTTACGATAGATCCGAATAACCATCAGACTGTTTGGGTTGGCACAGGTGAAAATGTTGGTGGTCGTCATGTTAGCTTTGGTGATGGTATTTATGTGACTTATGATGGTGGCCAAAATTGGAAGAATATGGGGCTTGGCAAGTCTGAGCATATTTCTGAAATTATAGTTCACCCTAGCGATTCTAATACTGTTTGGGTCGCAGCCCAAGGTCCACTTTGGAAAAAAGGTGGCGACCGTGGTTTATATAAAACAACTGACGGTGGTAAAACTTGGCGTAAAACCTTAGGTGACGATCAGTGGACCGGCGTTACTGATGTCGTTGCCGACCTGCGTAACCCTGATGTTATGTATGCTGCCACATGGCAGCGTCATCGCACTGTTGCGGCTTATTTGGGTGGTGGTCCTAATACTGCTATTCATAAATCTACTGATGGCGGTGAAACTTGGGTGAAGCTAGAAAATGGTCTGCCGAAAAGTAAGCTAGCAAAAATTGGTTTAGCTATTTCACCGATTGATCCAGATGTTCTGTATGCTGCGATAGTATTAGATCGTCGAAAAGGCGCAGTGTACCGCAGTGACAACAGCGGTGCTTCATGGACAAAACAATCTGATGCGGTTGCTGGCGGTACTGGCCCGCATTACTACACTGAGCTTTATGTCAGCCCACATAATATCGATGAAATCTATTTAGCTGGCGTGCGTATGCAAAAATCCACCGACGGTGGTAAAACGTTCAATGCGATGAAAGAAGAGTATAAACACTCAGATAACCATTCATTAGCCTTCTTAAAAAGTGATGATGATTATTTATTAATGGGCTCAGATGGCGGTATTTATGAAAGCTTTGATAACGGCGCGAATTGGCGTTTTGTTAGCAATTTGCCAATTTTACAGTATTACAAAATAGCACTAGATGATGCTACGCCGTTTTATAATGTTTATGGCGGTACCCAAGACAATAATTCTCAAGCTGGGCCAACCCGTACTGATAAAGTGCAAGGCATTGAAAATGGTGATTGGACAGTAACCTTATTTGGTGACGGTCATCAGCCAGCCACTGAGCCAGGCAACCCTAATGTCTTTTATTCACAATGGCAGCAAGGTAACTTAGTACGCGTAGATAAAAGCACGGGCAGTATTGTTTATGTGCAGCCACAACCAGCAAAAGGTGAAAAACCTGAACGCTTTAATTGGGATGCGCCAATTTTAGTTAGCCCTCATCAACCCACTAGGCTTTATTTTGCTTCACAGCGCGTGTGGCGAAGCGATGACCGTGGTGACAGTTGGACGCCAATTTCCGGTGATTTAACGAAAAACCTACCACGGATTGAACAGCCAATTATGGGGCGTACCCAAAGTTGGGACAATGCTTGGGATATGTTCGCCATGTCCAAATACAGCACCATAACGTCTTTGTCAGAATCGCCACTAAAAGAAGGGCTAATTTATGCTGGTACTGATGATGGTTTAATTCAAATTACCGAAGATGGCGGTAAGTCGTGGCGTAAACTGAATGTGGGTAAGCTACCAGATGTTCCAGATACGGCATTTATCAATGATATTAAGGCCGATCTTCACGATGAAAATACCGTTTATATTGCACTTGATAATCACAAATTTGGTGACTTTAAACCATATTTATTAAAAAGCACCAATAAAGGAAAGTCTTGGAAAAAATTATCAAGTGGCATTCCTGATAAACACTTAGTTTGGCGAGTGGTTCAAGATCACTTAGATCCTGAACTGATGTTTGCTGGCACTGAGTTTGGATTATTTGTCACCGTTGATGGTGGTAAAAACTGGGTTGAATTAAACGGCGGTTTACCGACGATTTCATTTAGAGACTTAGCGATTCAAAAACGCGAAAATGATCTTGTTGCCGCATCATTTGGCCGAGGTATTTATGTCTTAGATGACTATCAAGCATTGCGTGATATATCTGAGCAATCATTAAAGCAAGATGCCGTGATTTATCCTGTGCGTGACGCATTGTGGTATATCGAAAAAATGCGTTTAGGGGGGGAGAAAAAAGGTAATGCGGGGGCTTCACATTATGTAGCTGATAATCCACCTTTTGGGGCAACTTTTACTTATTACATTAAAGATGTACCAAAGTCGCTAAAAGAGCAGCGCCAAGCTACGGAGAAGAAACTAGACGAGGATGCGAAAAATATTCCATTTCCAGGATGGGATAAATTAACTGATGAAGCAACACAAGAAGCGCCAATGCTGCAGTTTGTGATTAAAGATCAGCAAGGGATAGTCATTCGTCGCCTTGAAACGAAAATGACCAAAGGCCTTAACCGATTTACATGGGACTTAAGGTACCCAACCCGCGACCTAGTCGGTGATGCTGAGGGATTTTTTACTGAAGAGCCAGCAGGCTTTCTGGCATTACCCGGTCAATATACAGTGACTTTAGCTGCAAAAGTTGACGGCAAAGTCACACCATTGGCAGAGCCTATGCCTTTTTCCGTAAAACGTTTATACAACAGTGAGCTAACAGAAGCCTCGCATCAGCAAGTATCAACATTTTGGCGAGAGTTAGAACAAGCGCATGCCGAAAATAGTGTGTTGAATAATCAACTTAAAGTCTCTGAGCAGCGGGTTAAAGACTTAGCAGTTGCCGTACTTCGCTCGCAAGCTGATGTTGGTGCGTTCGAACAACAGCTGGCAGGTATTAAAACAGAGCTGGCTAAACTTACTTATCAATATCATGGTAGTAAAGTAAAAGCTGAAGTGGGTATTTTAGATGATCATGTCACTATCAATCAGCGCTTATTTGCTGCTAGTTTAGGCACAGGTTTATCCAGCTATGGTCCAACACCAACACATAAGCAGTCGTTGGCAATAGCCCAAGCTGAAATTAATGAATTAGCTAGCAAACTAGCGACATTGATTGAGCAAAAAATTGTCAAACTAGAAGCTGAATTAAAAGCGGTGAATGCACCTATGGTAAAAGGGCAGGCACTGTAAGTCAGCTTCCATAAAGCAGTGACTATAGGCTAGTCATTATAAAATTTAAGAAAACAGACTAGGTCATTGTTTAGCAAGTTGAATAACAAAGGCCTAGGTACAGCAGTTTTTTATCAATCTTGATAAAACCAATAAAATAAAAGCAAACAAGGAATTAAACTAAAATGAAAAAGTCCTTAACGTCACTTGTTGTTTCAGCGGCACTTTTTGCTTCAGCAACTCAAGCTTCAATAGATACTGATTTACTCTCTGGTATTAAAATTCGAAATATAGGCCCTGCGGCAACTAGCGGTCGAATTTCAGACATAGAAGCGGTCGTCTCTAACCCAAATATCATTTATGCCAGTGCAGCATCGGGTGGGCTATGGAAGTCAATTAATGCTGGTTTAACCTGGCAGCCAATATTTGATGATCAAGATTGGGCATCGACAGGGGCATTAGCTGTGCACCCACAAATTCCTGATATTGTTTGGTTAGGTACTGGTGAAGGTAATGTTCGTAACTCAGTTTCTATCGGTGGCGGCATTTATAAATCAATGGACGGCGGTAAAACTTGGAATAATATGGGGCTTAAAGCAAGCGAACATATTAACCGTATCGCCTTACATCCAACCAATCCCGATATTGCCTATGCTGCAGCAATGGGCACACTATGGTCGAAAAATGAAGAGCGTGGTATTTATAAAACCACCGATGGCGGTAAAACGTGGAATAAAATTTTATATGTCGATAACGTCACTGGCGCATCAGACATTAAAATGGATCCAACCAACCCTAATAAACTTTATGCGTCAATGTGGCAGTTTCAACGTTGGCCAGATAAATTTGAATCAGGTGGCCCAGGTTCTGGTTTATATGTTTCGATAGATGGTGGTGAAACTTGGCAGCAAAAAACGTCGGCTGACGGTTTACCTAAAGGTGAGTTAGGCCGCATTACTTTAGATATTGCGCCAAGCCAACCAAATACGGTTTATGCGTTGGTGGAAGCTAACGAAAGTGCGTTACTGCGTTCAGATGACGGTGGCGACAGCTGGCGTACGGTGAATAGTGATTATAATGTTGCCGATCGTCCGTTCTACTATTCAGAAATTGAAGTTGACCCTAAAGATCCTGAAACTATTTACAATATCGCAACCTTTATTCGTCGCTCAATTGATGGCGGTAAAACCTTTAGTAAAATTGATAAGGTTGATTGTTGTGCGGTTGGTAATACCATCCATATTGATAATCACTCATTATGGATTAATCCAAATAACCCCGAGCACTTAATTTTAGGTAACGATGGTGGTATTGGTATCACTCAGGATAAAGGTGATAGCTGGCGATTTGTGCAAAACTTAGCTGTATCACAGTTCTACCATATCCGTGTTGATAATGAAGTGCCTTACAATGTGTATGGCGGTTTACAAGATAACGGTTCGTGGCGCGGTCCTGCTGAGGTGTTCCACAGTGGTGGTATTCGCAACTTACACTGGCAGGAAGTAGGCTTTGGTGACGGTTTTGATACCATGCCATTCCCTGATGATGCCACTAAAGGTTATGTTCAGTCACAAGGTGGTTACTTAAACCGTTATGACTTAACTACAGGTGAGCAAAAATTAGTACGTCCAGCCGCGCCAGATCATGACACTGAACTGCGCTTTAACTGGAATGCAGGTCTTGCCCAAGATCCATTTGATGCCAATACCATTTATTACGGCAGTCAGTTTGTCCATAAATCTACTGATCGCGGTGAAACATGGCAGGTAATTTCAGGTGACTTATCAACTAATAATCCTGATTTTCAACGTTATAAAGAATCAGGTGGTTTAACACCAGACGTTACTGCGGCCGAAAACCATACGGCAATTATAGCGATTGCGCCAAGCCCAATTAAACAAGGGGTGATTTGGGTTGGTACCGATGATGGTCGAATTCATGTTACCCAAGATGGCGGTAAAACGTGGAACAGCGTTGAAGGAAAAGCACGTAAAGCACCTGAAAATGCATTTGTGCCACATATTCAACCGTCATTACACAATGCCGAGGAAGCCTATATCGTCTTTGACAATCATCGTCGCGGTGATATGAAGCCTTATATTTTTAAAGCAAGTAAATACGGTAGTAAATTTACTAACTTAACCAGCAAAAATATTCGTGGCTATGCCTTATCTGTGGTTCAAGATCATGTTGATGAGAATTTATTATTCTTGGGCACAGAGTTAGGCTTATATGTCTCTACTGACGGCGGTGACTCTTGGTTTAAACACCAAGGAGTACCAACAGTTTCGGTTATGGATATGGCAATTCAGCAGCGTGAAAACGACTTAGTATTAGGTACACATGGCCGTTCAGTGATTGTAATTGATGATTATAGCCCGCTACGTGGCTTAACTGAAAAGTCGTTCAATACGCCGTTGCAATTACTCAGTGCTGGTGACGGTCAACAATACGTAACGGGCCGAGCGCCATCAACTCGTTTTTGGGGTGATGCTGCTTATGTTGGTGACAACGAAGTTTACGGTGCAACTATCAATGTCATGGCATCTGGCGAGCATTTAGTTCACCCTGATAAAGACAAGGAAAAGGCACGCTTATTAGCAAAGGCTGAAAAAGAAAAAGCTAGCAAAGCTAGTAAAGATAAGAAAGGCGATTCTGACAAAACCGAAGAAAAACCATTGTCGGATAAAGCACGAGTCATCGTTAAAAATGCCAACGGTGAAGTTGTTCGAACGTTTGTGACGAAACTTAAGCAAGGGGTTAACCGCATTGTTTGGGGCTTAGAGTCTGATGGTGACGGCTTTATGCCGGGTCAAGAGCCAAAAGAAGATAAAGACATTAAGCCAGCGGGTCCTGAAGTCGTACCGGGTACTTATACGGTGCAGGTTAAGTTAAATGACCATCAAATCGAAACCCAAGTTAATGTGTTAAAAGATCCGCGTTTTACTGACGTTAGCGCAGAAGACATGCAAGCACGTTATGACTTAGAGCATCAGGCGGTTGCTATGTATGCAACGTTAACTAAAGCTGCACATGCGTTAAATGACAGTAAAAAGGATATTGAAGTTGTTAAAGCATTAGCAGATAAAGCGTTAGAAAGTGCAGAAAAAGATGACAAAGATAGCCCTGCTGCTAAGCTGTCAAAATCTGCAGCAGACTTGGTTAAGAAAATTGCTGAGTTAGATAAAAACCTTCGTAGTTTGCCAAAAACTAAAGGGATTGTTGATGAAACTTATAAAGTATCGTCACATGTCTTTATGGCCTGGGGCTATGTCGGTGGCCGTTACGGCAAACCATCACCAACGGCTGAAATTTACTTAGAAAAAGCTAAGTTAGAGCTGGATAAAGGTGTCGGTAAGGTTAACGAGTTTATTAATAACGACCTTGCCGAGTTTAAACTGCAATATCAGGCATCAGGTTTAGGATTACTTTCAAGTACCCAACCAATTGCTTTAAACTAAGCTAATCTAAAAAGCCCAAAACAAACGTTTTGGGCTTTTTTATTTTAGGCAATTTTTAATAGATTCGGTTAATAGTAAAAAATAACATTTCGCTTAACAAAGCGTTAAATAGACCAAGACAAAAACAAGTTACAACAGTTAAAAATAACAATAGGACATAACCATGAAACTCTTGCCTTCATTGCTGGCTGCTTCTGTGGCGTTTGGATTATCAAGTATCTCGTCAATAGCTTATGGCGCAAAGTCGGATAAAGATCCTGTAGATGCCTCAATTTATAGCAGCATCAAATTACGAAATTTAGGGCCGGCACTTACCGGTGGCCGCATAAGTGACTTTGCGGTTAACCCAAAAAATCCAGCGCAATATTATGTTGCTACAGCGTCCGGTGGGCTATGGAAAACAGACAATGCCGGTGTAACCTGGCAGGCAATTGCCGATGATATGCCAAGTTATTCCTATGGTGATGTCACTATGGATCCAAACAATGCGAATATTTTGTGGGCGGGTACTGGTGAGAATAATTCACAGCGCTCAGTATCTTATGGTGACGGTGTCTATAAGTCGGTTGATGGTGGTGCTAGCTGGCAAAATGTCGGGTTAAAAAATTCTGAGCATATTGGTGAAATTTTAATTGATCCACGTAATTCGGATGTCGCTTATGTTGCTGCTCAAGGGCCATTATGGAGTAAAGGCGGTGATCGCGGTCTTTATAAAACTACCGACGGTGGTAAAACTTGGGAAAAGTCACTTAACATTAGTGAACATACAGGTGTTAGTGATATAGCCTTTGACCCGCAAAATCCCGATGTAATTTATGCCAGCGCTTATCAGCGCCGTCGTCATGTTTGGACATTAATTAACGGTGGCCCAGAGTCAACTATTTATAAATCTACTGATGCGGGTAAAACATGGAATAAGATTAATAAAGGCCTGCCAAGTGTAGATTTAGGCAGAATTGGTATTGATGTCGCGCCAAGTGATGGCAATATTGTGTACGCAATTGTTGAAGCGGCTGATGGTCAATCAGGTTTCTATCGCTCAACCAATGGCGGGGCTAGTTGGCATAAACAAAGTAGTTATGTCTCTGGTAGCCCACAATATTATCAAGAAATCGTCGTTGATCCGCTGAACCCTGATCGCGTTTATTCTCTTGATACCTATTTGATGGTGTCGGAAGACGGTGGTAAAACCTTTAATAAAGCCGGTGAAGACCATAAACATGTTGATAATCACGCAATGTGGATTGATCCAAATAACACCAATCATTTAATTGTTGGCAGTGATGGCGGTATTTATGAAAGCTGGGATCGAGCTAAAAACTGGTCGTTTAAAGACAATATGTCACTTACCCAGTTTTATAAAGTTACCGTTGATAACGACTATCCGTTCTACAATGTTTTTGGTGGTACGCAAGATAATGCTTCATTAGGTGCGCCACATCGCACAACAACCAATTCCGGCATTCGCAATAGCGATTGGCTATTTACACAATTTGGCGATGGTTTTAAAACGGTTATTGACCCCAAAGATCCAAATATTATTTACTCGCAATATCAATATGGTGGTTTAGCAAGGTACGACAAACGCTCTGGCGAGCGCGTGCAAATGCAGCCGGTATCGCCTGATGCGAATGTTGCCCAACGCTTTAATTGGAATTCTCCGCTACTGATCAGCCCACACAACAACCAACGGATTTATTATGGCTCTCAAACGTTGTTCCAATCGGATAATCGTGGTGATGAGTGGCGAGCAATCAGTGGCGATTTATCACAAAATATCGATCGGAATAAACTCGAAGTGATGGACACAGTGTGGAGTGTTGATGCGGTGGCTAAAAACCAGTCTACTTCATTCTATGGTTCATTAATTGCGGTAACAGAGTCACCATTGCAAGAAGGCCTATTGTATACCGGCAGTGATGATGGAGTGATGCACGTCACCAAAAATGGTGGTCAAGACTGGAGTAAACTCGATTGGCCGTCAAAAGTGCCAGAAAATGCTTTTGTGGCCGACATGGAAGCGTCTTTATTTGATAAAAACACCGTATTTGCCGTATTTGATAACCACAAAAAAGGTGACTTTAAACCTTATGTTTATCGCAGCGATAACAATGGTAAAAGCTGGAAAAATATTACAGGTGACTTACCAACACGCGGCTCTACATACACCATAGCGCAAGATCACCAAAATAAAGACTTACTTTTCGTAGGCAGTGAATTCGGCGTGTTCTTTAGCCAAAATGGTGGTAAAAACTGGGTGCAATTAAAGTCGGGCATACCAACCATTGCTATACGAGATATTGAAATTCAGCGACGAGAAAATGACTTAGCGCTCGCTTCATTTGGCCGTGGTTTTTATATTTTAGATGATTACTCACCACTTAGAGAAAACGCAACGGACGTTAAAAAGCAAGATGCAACCTTGTTCCCTGTACGCAGAGCATTTCAGTTTATTGAACATGATCCACTTGGTTTACCGGGTAAAGCGATGCGTGGTGCCGATTTTTACTTTGCTGAAAATCCAGAATATGGCGCTAGCTTTAGCTATTACATCAACGAAGATTTTAAGTCATTAAAAGCACAACGTCAGGAAAAAGAAAAGCAACTGCGTAAAGACAATAAGCCGGTTTACTACCCAAGCTGGGAAGCGTTAAAACAGGAAGATTTAGAGCAAGCTTCAAGCTTAATTTTTACCGTACGCGACACTGATGGCAATTTAGTTCGTCGTATAACAGCACCTGCGAAAAAAGGCTTTAATCGCATTAATTGGGATTTACGCTACCCCGGCTTTGAGCCAATCACCACCAAAGGCGAAATGGATGCTGGTCCGCTAGTGGTACCGGGCAGCTATAATGTCTCAATTTCGAAAGTCGTGAATGGTGTTGAAACAGCGTATGACCAGAGCCAAACATTTGAAGTCACGGCGATAGATAATCGTACGTTTGCTAGTGATGATCGCAAAGCAGATCTGGCCTTTGATATGAAAGCAGGGCGTTTGTATCAAGCAATTACTGGTGCTGGTAAGCATTTAGGAGAATTGGCATCACGCATTGAGCATATTAAAGCGGCAGTACCTGAAACGCTGGCACTTGATCAAACAAGGTTAGCATTAGTTTACCAAATGCAGCGTGATTTAGATGAAATTAAGCTGGAGCTAAATGGAAACTCGGTTATTGCCAAGCGTTCTGAACCAACTCCAACCTCAGTTAGTGATTATATCGGTTACTTATTGTGGAGCCGCAGTGAAAGTACCAGTCCAGTATCTGCGCAGCAAAAACTGCGCTTTAAACGCGCCAGTGAGGCCTACGGTGAAGTTTACCAACGCATTGTGCAATTGGCCCAGTCTGTGAAGCTTGCTGAAGATGAAATAGTCAAAGCTGGCGGTAATTACTTGCCAGGTACTTTACCTTCCTCAGGGAAATAATAACTGATTGTTGGAAGGTGGATTTAAGTAAGTCGCGCCAGTTGGCGCTGCTTACTTAATTGTTTGTTTAGCTTTTAGTTTAATTTTTTGATTAATTTTTAGTTAAAAGCTTTATTTATTGGTTACCGCTTAAGGCTTTGCTTAAAAAGCTAACTGCTTACAGATTGACTGAGTTTCACCAATAGTTCTGTTTTAGATTGGGCAGAGTAGGTTTGAGAAACATTTTCAGCCAAAAAGATCGAAGTGACGTTTGCTAGGCGTTTTAACTTAGCTAAATCGTCATCACTCCAATTTGTCGGCGCTCCTGTACGTTCACAGCAAATAATTCCCAATGGCTTAAAGTCATAATTAAAGGTGATATCGAGCAACGAATGGATATCATAAACGTCGAAATACCCCTGATTAAAACAGCTGGCAATTTCATGGTTTTGGGCATTATCAGCAACCAAAAATTGATTCGTTAAAATATGATCAAAATAGCGCTGGTAGTCATTGGCAAATAACTCTAACCCATTAGATACTGTATTGTGTTCATCAAGGCAGGCCAATGAAATCATTTCAGAGTGATCAGCATTAAAAAGCCAGATTCCAACGCGATTAGCTGTTGGAATAGCCTGTTTAACCGCGTAACAAAGCTTAATCAGTTTTTGATTAACAGCTAGCCTTGGGTTACTGAGCACAATTGAAAGTGCAGAAATATCAGCCATGTTGTTATTAGTAATAATAAATGATCCTAGCTATATAATACGCCATATTATCGCTTTAACACAATTTACTGTGGCAATAAGCTAATCACTGCTATAGTAGGGCGGTCGTGATAGACTCCAAATTAAAATGAAAAAACGTTAATTTAAGGCAGATGAAGTAGAGGCGTATGAAGTTTAGTCCATTAGTTCAAGAGTTAATTGAATCATTTCGATGTTTACCAGGTGTAGGTGCAAAAACCGCGCAAAGAATGGCATTTCATTTACTTGAACGTAACCGTCAAGGAGGTAGCAAGCTTGCTAGTAAATTGGCGCAAGCCATGGAAAGTGTTGGACACTGCCAGCAATGTCGAAACTTTACTGAACAAGACTTATGTGAAATTTGCCAAAGCCCCAAACGTCAACATTCTGAATTACTATGCATTGTTGAAAGTCCAGCCGATGTAATTGCCATTGAGCAAACTGGCGATTTTCAAGGACGTTATTTTATTTTAATGGGCCATTTATCGCCAATAGATGGCATTGGACCTGATGATTTAGGCTTAGATTTACTCGCCAACCACTTAAAAGCCGGCAATATCAATGAAGTAATTTTAGCGACAAACCCAACGGTTGAAGGTGAAGCAACAGCGCACTATATCGCGCAGATTGCCCATGAGTATGATGTGAGCTTATCTAGAATTGCTCATGGTGTGCCGGTAGGGGGCGAGCTTGAGTATGTTGATGGTAATACGTTGTCCCACGCCATCACTGGGCGTAAATCATACGAGTATTAATGATGAGATTTAGGCGCCTGTTAATTAGTTTTGTCTGCTTAATAATGGTAAAGCTACCACTAAAGCAAGCGGTCGCTGAAGAAACAGACACTCATGATGAATTATGGATGAAAGATTCATTGACTGTGGTAGCAGAGCCTTGGTGGCCATTTAATTATTACGATGAACAAAGTGAAATAGTAGGCCGCTCAGCTGAGAGAGTTAAAGCGTTAATGGCAAAAGCGGATATTAATTTTAATCACGCACTTTACCCTTGGCGCCGAGCGTATAATATGGCTTTGGCAAAGCCTAATGTCTTGATTTATTCCATTTATCGAACCAAGGCTAGGGAAAATAAATTTAATTGGATTTGCCCGCTGTTAGAAAGCTCAACTCATAAAATTTATAAGCTGCGAAGCCGCACCGATATTCAAATTAACAATGAACGAGATCTTAGTGCTTACCGAATCAATGTTGTGCGTGGTACTTATCCTCACGATTACTTGCTTAAACTAGGTTTAAAAGAAGGCAGTAGTTTGCAATTAAGTGCGCTGGTTGAACAGCACCTTAAATTATTGCTAAATAAACGCGTTGATTTAATTGTTGAAGCAGGCGAAGTTATTAATGAGCTGTTAGCGCAGTCTGGTTACCCCGCTGACTTACTAGAAGAGGTTTATACGTTTAAGAATACTCCGCAATTTTGTATGGCAATAAGTAAAGGTACATCGCCTCAACTTATTGAAAAAATCGAACAAGCCCACCGAGAATTAATACAATAGCTAACGGCATAACTAGTGCCGTAACTAACGCCATAATTAGTGAAACAAATAATGCATTAGTAGTATTGCTGATTTTTCCATTTGCAATATCAAATCCAGCCTATCGTTAAAATTTTTCTATTGATGCTCTTGAAAAAATTTCTTTGGTCCTTATCTCTTAATCAAACGCAGTTACCCGCTGTCTAGAACAAGCGTCAAATCAAAACAGGAAGCGATTATTTTTAAGCAATTTGACTTAAAAAAGCAGCTTTACTAAATAGTTAGATTAGGTAGGTTTATTACAATGACTGAGCAAAACACTCAACAAAAACACAACTTTGGAACCGATGTTTCTAAGTTACTTCAATTAATGATCCACTCACTTTACTCAAATAAAGAAATTTTCCTTCGTGAGTTGGTATCAAATGCCGCAGATGCTTCAGATAAATTACGCTTTAAAGCGTTGTCAGACGATAGCCTATTAGAAGGTGATGCCGAGCTTCGCGTACGCGTAAGTGCCGATAAAGAAAACAATACCATTACTATTTCAGATAATGGTATTGGTATGACTCATGATCAAATCGTTGAGCACTTAGGCACAATCGCTAAATCAGGCACGGCAGAGTTTTTCTCTCAGTTATCAGGCGATCAAGCGGCAGACTCGCAACTTATTGGTCAGTTTGGTGTAGGTTTCTATTCGGCATTTATTGTTGCCGATAAAGTAACCGTGCGCTCACGAGCCGCAGGTGTAACTGCAGCTGAAGGCGTTGAATGGCAAAGTGAAGGTCAGGGCGAATTCACCACCAAGCAAATTGATAAAGCTAACCGTGGTACTGACATTATCCTTCACTTAAAAGAAGATGAAAAAGAGTTTGCTGATGATTGGCGCTTAAAATCAATTGTTACTAAATACTCAGATCATATTTCGGTATCCGTTGAAATGTTAACACCGGAAGTGCCAGCAGTTGAAGCCGTGGCCGAAGAAAAAGATGAAGACGGAAAGGTTATTCGCCCAGCGGTTGAAGCACGTGATGCAATTCCTGCGAAATGGGAAGCAGTAAACAAAGCAACTGCCCTTTGGACGCGTGAAAAAGCAGATGTGACTGACGAAGAATACAAAGAATTCTACAAGCACGTATCACATGACTTTGCCGACCCTATGCTGTGGGAGCACAATAAAGTAGAAGGTAAAACCGAATACACTTCATTACTTTATATTCCGAGCAAAGCACCGTTTGATTTATACAATCGCGAAAAGCAACACGGCTTAAAATTATATGTGCAACGCGTATTTATTATGGATGACGCTGAGCAGTTTATGCCAACCTACTTACGTTTTGTTAAAGGTTTGCTTGATTCAAACGACTTACCACTGAATGTTTCTCGTGAAATCTTACAAGACAGCAAAGTCACGCAAGCAATCCGCAAAGGTTGCACAAAGCGCGTATTGAAAATGCTTGAGAAATTAGGCAATAAAGATAAAGAGCAATATCAGTTATTCTGGAATGAATTTGGTCAGGTACTAAAAGAAGGTCCTGCAGAAGATTTTGCTAATAAAGAAGCGATTGCTAAGTTATTACGTTTTGCTTCAACTAACGAAGACTCAGCGGTGCAAAATGTCTCATTAACTGATTACATTGAGCGCATGAAAGAAGGCCAAGATAAAATTTACTATGTAGTGGCAGACAGCTTTGAAGCGGCGAAAAATAGCCCGCACTTAGAAGTTTTCCGCAAAAAAGGTATTGAAGTTTTACTACTTTCTGACCGTATTGACGAGTGGTTAGTCAGTCACCTAAATGAGTTTGACGGCAAGCAGCTACAATCTGTTGCTCGTGGCGGCGTTGACTTAAGTAACCTAGATGACGAAGAAACCAAAGAAGCGCAAGAAAAGCTAGAGCAAGAATTTGACTCAGTGATTAAGCGCATGAAAGATTCTTTAGGTGATAAAGTTAAAGACGTAAAAATTTCACAGCGTTTAACTGACTCGCCTGCGGTTATTGTGACTGCAGAAGACGATATGAGCATTCAAATGCAAAAATTAATGGCGTCTGTTGGTCAGGAAGTACCTGAGTCTAAGCCTATTTTTGAAATTAACGCCGAGCATGAGTTAATCAAGCATGTTGCTGATGAGCAAGACGATAGTAAGTTTAACCAGTGGGTTGAAGTATTATTTGAGCAAGCAACGTTAGCAGAGCGTGGAAGCTTAAAAGATCCTGCATCATTTGTAACTCGCTTAAATAAATTGATGTTAAGTCTGACCAAGTAATCATTTGTATTGATGATGTAATGGAAAAGGCGCTTAATAAGCGCCTTTTTTAAAAGCATAATTTAGTTCATTTGCTTAATCTGACTTAGGTCTTCTAGAAAGTACTCAGGAAGAAATCAGTACTTAGCGACAGATAAACTTACTTAAATACGCATTTAGCTTATTTCAATTGAATTGGTTTGTTTTGTTTTGTTTTGGTTTGTTAAAATTTCCCACCTGTTAGACATTAGTCTAAAAAAGCGACAATATCGTCGGTTTTTTGATCCGACGAGTTAAATGTTACTTGTTTGCATACAAGTGAAAATGTATAGTGTCACACGTTATTTATCTGGCTAAATTCATACTCATTTGGTTGTTTTATTTCAGCGATTGTTCTTATAAGTAGACCAACCAAATTAGTATATAACTCATAGGGCAATTTTTATGCGCATTATTTTGTTAGGTGCTCCAGGAGCAGGTAAAGGCACTCAAGCACAGTTTTTGATGTCGAAGTACGGTATTCCTCAAATTTCAACGGGTGATATGCTACGCGCTGCAATTAAAGCAGGTACTGAGCTTGGCAAAAAAGCAAAAGAAGTAATGGATGCAGGACAATTAGTTTCTGATGACTTAATCATTGGCCTAGTAAAAGAGCGTATTGCACAGGATGACTGTAAAGCAGGCTTTTTATTAGACGGCTTCCCACGTACTATTCCACAAGCTGATGCCATGAAAGCCAATGGTGTTGATGTTGATTGTGTCATTGAATTTGACGTTGCAGATGAAGTGATTGTTGAGCGTATGGCGGGTCGTCGCGTGCACTCAGGCTCTGGTCGTGTTTATCATATCGTTTATAATCCACCAAAAGTGGAAGGTAAAGATGATGAAACAGGTGAAGATTTAGTGATCCGTCCTGATGATGAAGAAGCCACTGTTCGTAAGCGTTTAACGATTTATCATGAGCAAACTAAGCCGCTTGTAGATTACTACAAAGCTGAAGCAGACGCTGGCAATTGCAAATACTTAACTATCGACGGTACTCAACCAGTAGAACAAGTTAGTAGCATTATTGTTGAACAGCTTAACTAATATATTATTAAGACATAAAAAAAGCCCGTTTAGCGGGCTTTTTTTATGTCTCGAATATGCAATGCTAAAACAGCTAAATTAACTAGCAGGTTGAATTTTATCATACAAATATTTGATGATGTCCTTAGTGGTAATAATGCCTACCGGTTCGTTTTCGTCATTGACAATAGGGATGCAGGTGACCCTAAATTCATGAAATATTTTTACTGCTTGCGCTAAGTTGGCGCTCGATTTTAAAGCGATCGGATTTCTGTTGGCAACCTGATGCACTCGCTTATTGAGGGTAGCAATATCTTTTGCAGTTTCCCTTACTGAACCAATGTTGTGGCTGATGGCTTTTAATAAATCCCGATCAGATAACACGCCACAAAGTTTGTCATTACTATCAACGACTAGAATATGATGAAACTTAAATTCTTCAAATATTGCTTTTACTTGTTCAAGACGTTGATCTAGGTGAGCAGTAATAACATTGCTGGTCATTAATTCAGAGACAAAACGCATAAAATTCAGTCAGTAAAGGTTGTTGTACTAACTATAATACAAAAGCTTCCTGACGAAAATGTATTGTCTTGTAAGGCTAACAATAAAAAATTAGTTGAAACTTCAGACAAAAGAAAACCCTGCAATTGCAGGGTTTTTAATACGTTCATAAATGCTAGTGCCAGATATTAGTAGTAGCTGAGCCTATGCTGCTTTTTCTTCGTCCGAGCTTTCTTCTTGACGAATTAAGTAATCGAACGCTGATAAACTGGCAGTTGCACCACTGCCCATGGCAATAATAATTTGCTTATAAGGTGATGTTGCAACATCGCCTGCGGCAAATACACCTGGCATTGACGTTTCACCACGTTCGTTAACTTCAATTTCACCGCGAGCAGTTACATCGATTGCATCCGCTAACCACTCACTGTTCGGTACTAAACCAATTTGTACGAAGATACCGGCTAATTCGATGCTATGGCTGTCGCCTGTTGCACGATCTGTGTATTGTAGGCCTGTAACTTTATTGCCATCGCCTAATACTTCAGTAGTTTGTGCTTGGGTAATAATGTCGATATTGCCCATAGATTTTGCTTTACGCTGTAGTACTTCATCAGCACGTAGCTTAGTATCAAACTCTAAAACTGTTAAGTGTTCAACGATACCAGCTAAGTCAATTGCAGCTTCAATACCCGAGTTACCACCACCAATTACTGCAACTTTTTTGTCTTTAAATAATGGACCATCACAGTGTGGGCAGTAAGCAACACCAGCACCACTATATTCTACTTCACCAGGTACGTTCATTTTTCTCCAGCGGGCACCAGTGGCAACGATAACTGACTTACTCTGTAAGGTTGCACCATTTTCCAGCTCAATATTCACTAAGTCAGATTTAGAGATTTTAACCGCATTCGAACCGGTCATAATATCGACATCATAATCTTTAACATGCTCTTCAAGGCTAGCAACTAATTTAGGGCCTTCAGTTTTCTTGACTGAAATAAAGTTTTCAATGCCAACAGTTTCTAATACTTGGCCACCAAAGCGGTCGGCAACAATACCCGTTTTAATGCCTTTACGTGCCGCATAGACTGCCGCTGAGGCACCCGCAGGACCGCCACCAACAATTAATACGTCAAATGCTTGTTTAGCGTTAAGCTTTTCTGCTTGTTTTTTGTCTGCGTTACTATCAACTTTCTTAAGGATGTCTGATAAAGAAACACGGCCTTGAGTAAAAGGTTGACCATTTAAGTAAACACTTGGCACTGCCATAACATTGCGCTCAGTAACTTCTGCTTGGAATAGGGCGCCATCGATCATGGTATTGGTAATGTTCGGGTTAATTGCCGACATAATATTAAGTGCTTGAACTACATCAGGGCAGTTTTGACAGCTTAATGAGATATACGATTCAAAGCTAAAGTTGCCTTCAAGCGCCTTAATTTGTTCAATTTCATCTTCGGTGATCTTAATCGGGTGACCACCAGAGTGTAATAAGGCCAGTACTAACGAGGTAAATTCATGGCCTAATGGAATACCAGCGAAGCTAATTTGTGTACCTTCAACAGATTTTACTGTCATTGATGGAACTCGCGCTGAGCTATCCGTGTTTTGCTCAATTGTAATTAAGGTTGAAAGCTCAACAATTTCTTTGGCTAATTGGTTTAATTCTTCAGACTTAGCGCTGTCGTCAATCGCCATGCTTAAAGTCACTGGCTTGCTTATATTGGCTAAATAAGTTTTTAGTTGGGCTTTTAATTGTTCGTTTAACATAAGTGCTCCTATCATGACCTTTGCATATTTTTAATAACCAAACGCTTTGATTATTGATAATTTTGTTAAGTAATATTTCGCTTAAGTAAAAATGAGGTTTTGATCATTTTTATCGGTTATTGGCTACGGGAGCTATCTTATTAAAAAGGTATTGATTGTTAAAACTGATTATTTTGAATTTTATATTCTAAAAAATAGAACTTTGTTTTTGACGCTTGTGTTTAGCACGGTTTCGATTAGACTGTCCCTTTTTATTACCCAGTATTAGACGGCCGGATTATTTAAATAGGCGATCATTATTATGCGATTAATTTTCCTTTTCTTATTTATCTTCGCTAGTAGTTTATTGTCGCTGATAGCCAGTGCCAGCGATTTACCAATACGTATTGGTATCAATAGTTCTAAAAGCCATGATTTTTACGTTGATAATAATCGCTTGCAAGGTAGCTATGGTGAGCCTTTGCAGTGTGTGCTTGATAATTTAGCTAAAAATACTCAAATACAAATTGTGCCCGTTGCTCGGTTAGTTGCTTTATTAGGAGCTGGTGATATCGATATTGCGGTAGGGTTAGCCCAAACTGAGGGCAGAGATAAAATTGGCTATTATTCTGATCCGGTAGTTGAAGTGCCGTATGCATTAATAAATGGCCTTAAATCTTTTGTTAACGCCAGTGATATTAATGGTGTACGGCTTGCAACTTTGCGATCATCTAATATGGTGCCAATGATTGAGAAGTACTTAGGAATTCCACATGAGTTGGCGAGCTATGACCAAGTAATGAAAATGGTGATATCCAAACGCGTAGATGGTGCTATTGTTCCTGAAAATGTATTTAATTCAATGAAAATCCAAAATAAGGATAATCTTGAATATCAAATAATTCAGGTAAACTCGGTTGGTTTTTATATTTCGCGTAATGTACCTGAAAGTCAGGCACTGTTATCGAAGATAAATGCCAGTGTTTCCCTGTGTATTTAACCTTAACCTTAACTTTAATCTGAGTCTTGCGCTTTTTAACGTCATTAAATGGCTAAATATTTTATTAATCAGTTAATTAAACATATAGCATCATCATAAAGAAATGACAGCTCGCCCCACCTAATACAAACATATGCCAGATAGCGTGATTAAAAGGGATCTTTTTCACGGTATAGAAAATAACACCAAGCAAGTACACAGCTCCACCTACCGCCAAAAGGGTTATGCCACCGTAGGGTAACGCCTGGTAAAGCTTATGAATAATGGTTAGCGAAATTAGTCCCATGCCGATATAAGTAATTAGCGAAATAACCTTGTATTTATGACCGCAAATCACTTTAAATAAAATGCCTGCGATCGCTATTGACCATACTACGGCTAACAGTGAATAGCCCAAAGTCCCTTGCAAAGTAATAAGCAATAACGGGGTATAGGTGCCAGCAATCAGCAAATAAATAGCGCAATGATCAAACAGCTTAAATATCTGTTTTGCTTTTTCGTGGACAAATGAGTGATATAAAGTGGAGGATAAAAACAGCAATACCAAACTTGCGCCGTAGATGGCAAAGCTAGTAATTCGTAATGCATCTTGTTGAATAGCGGCATAAGTCACTAAAAGCGTTAACCCTGCAACACTTAACAACGCGCCTAAACCATGGCTGACGGCATTGGCAATTTCTTCGTAAATACTATATTGGTGTGTTTGAGCCATGTTGTTCTATTTCGCCAAAATAAAATTGAGTTGACCAATTTCTTGATCAACTTTTAATAGGTTTAGTGTACAAGCAATTTCAGTGTACAGTTGTAAGCTGAATAATAGCAAAGCTTGTTGATTAATCATAGAGATCAGACCACATTAACACCATGAATATTTTATGACGAAAACAAAGTGGCTTGATTTACTGGTTTTGATGTAAAGGCTAAGTTAAGGCGGTGCAAAATCAGCGCCGTGCAGAGTGGGAAATGTTAGGTAGATAGGAAAAATAAGTAAAGCAAAGTACTAATGATTAGTACGTATGCATAGTTCAGCTAGTAACATAATACAGGCAATAAAAAAGGAGCCTAAGCTCCTTTTTTTAACTGCTATTAACTGGCATTATAGCAATTGTTGTTTCAGCAAATTACCAAATTTTAACGCGTTTTTCTGGGGCGATATACATGGCATCGCCTTCTTTAACATCAAACGCTTGATAAAACTCATTCATATTTGATAACGAACCTAATGCTCTAAATTCACCTGGAGAGTGAGGGTCAGTCGCCACGCGATTTCTTAACGCCTCTTCAACAAACTTGCCACGCCAAATTTGCGCATAACCCATAAAGAAGCGTTGATCACCGGTTAAACCGTCAATGATTGGCGCTTCTTTGCCATTAAGTGATGCTTTATAAGCTTTGTAAGCAATGGTAACGCCCGATAAATCACCAATGTTTTCACCTAATGTTAAACTGCCATTAACGTTTAAGTCGTCAAATACTTGGTAACCATCATATTGAGCAACTAAGCTCGCTGTGCGCTTTTTAAACTCTTCTAGATCGTGCTCGGTCCACCAATTACGTAAGTTACCTTCGGCATCATAACGACTACCTTGGTCGTCAAAACCGTGTCCCATTTCATGGCCGATAACCGCTCCAATACCGCCATAGTTTACTGCATCATCAGCACTCATATTAAAGAATGGTGGTTGTAAAATAGCGGCAGGGAATACAATTTCATTTACTGTAGGGTTGTAATAAGCATTAACCGTTTGCGGTGTCATACCCCATTCCCATTTGCGAATTGGACCACCTAGCTTCTCTACTTCTTTTTGGTGAGCAACGCTGCCTGAGCGCATAATATTACCGACTAAATCATCACTTTTTATCGTTAATGAAGAGTAATCTTCCCACTTATCTGGGTAGCCAATTTTAGGAGTAAAGGCTGCTAATTTAACGTGTGCAGCTTTTTTAGTGTCATTAGACATCCAGTCAAGTTCATCAATTGATTGACCGTAAGCGCTGCGTAAGTTTTCAACTAACTCACTCATACGCGCTTTAGCTTCTGGCTTAAAGTGACGACCTACGTAAACCTTACCAATAACTTCGCCTAAGTTGTTATTGACCACGCCAACACCACGTTTCCATTGTGGGCGTTGCTCTTTACGGCCATTTAGCTGTTTTGAGAAAAACTCAAAATTTTCCTGATCAAGATCAGTCGTTAAATAACTAGCAAACGCACTTAACGTGTGGAATTTTAAGTAGGTTTTCCAATCGTCTAATGACGTTTCAGCAATTACATTACCTAAACCTTCTACAAAGTCAGGTTGGTTAACAATTAAGTTTTTCTCATTGCTAACGCCTTGAGCTGCTAAGTAAGCTGACCAATCAATTTTATCGCTTACTTCAGTTAATTTATCTGTGGCAAATTTGTTGTAGCGTTTTTCACTGTCACGCGATTGCACGCGCGTCCAGTGATGCTCAGCAAGTTTAGTTTCAATGGCGAAAATGGTTTTTGCTGCTTGCTTACCATTTGCCATGTTTGCTAAGTCAAACATTTTAGCAATATGTGCTTGATAGCCGTCACGAAGAGTGGCAAAACGCTCAGCTTCATTAAAGTAGTAATCTTTATCCGGTAAGCCTAAACCACCTTGCCAAACATGCGTTGCATAACTGCTAGAGTCTTTAGCATCAACACTGATATAAAAATAAAGTGGTGAAGTGACGCCAACTTTTTGGTATTTACCGAAAAACGACATTAAATCAGATTTATTGTTGATGTTATCAATATCAGCTAAAACTGGCGTAATAGGGCTAATGCCTAAGGCGTCACGGGTTGGTTGATCCATATATGATTTAAATAAATCAGCCACTTTTTGCTCATCTGAGCCCATTGCTAGGTTTGGTGTTGCTGCTAACTCTTCGATTATCGCCTTAACATTGTCGTCGGCATCGTCGCGTAAATCATAAAATGAACCGATAGATGTTTTGTCGGCCGGAATTTCAGCTGACTTTAACCAGCCGCCATTAACGTATTGATAAAAGTTATCTTGTGGGCGAACAGATAAGTCCATATTGGCTTTACTAATACCTGACGCCAATGCGGTCTGGCTGATGCCAGTGGCGGCTTCTACACGATCAGAGGTGTTATTACAGGCGGTTAATAACAGTAATGAGGAACATACTGCAGTTGTTAGAATAGTTTTCATTGTTTTGCTCATTAGAATAGGGGGTTGTGTTTACTATAATTTTTGTTTTAGACAGTGACCGATACTAATCACTGTCTCGAGGAATTACTAGCCAAGGTAACAAATTTTTAACAAAAAAATCGCCGTTTTAATGGCGTAAATTTGTTAAAAATTATGTGATTTCTGATCATCGTGTGAGTAGTATTGAATTATGGTCTAGTCGTGCAAGTCTAGTTACGCGCAATTAGTTATTAAAGTGCTGTTACTCATCGTAGCATTGCAGTTGTTTGGCATGACAAATTGCATTTAGTGTGACTTAAATAAAGCCATTAAATTTCAACTTTAGCGTCAAATGGTACCAAAACGCTTTAATAAGAGTTAGTTGGCCGCCGCTAAAAATACATTTACCGCGCATTCACACATTTCTTCAATGCTATTGGCATCTGCGTAAATACCATCGATGAGCAGATGGGCAATACCATGCATGGTGCCCCATGTTACTTGTGCTAAACGTAGGGTATTTTCTGACCTCGGCAAAACGCCATTTTCTTGCCATTGCTTGGTCATTTCCACTTGATGTTGAAATACTGGGTAGGCAATATCACGTAAATCCTGATTCGATTGGTCGTTCTTCCAAAGCGTATGCCCAAACATTAAGTTGTATAGCGCAGGATTATTGGCGGCAAAGTTAATATATTGAAAAACGAATTGTCGATAGCGTTCTTTCATCGGTAATTGTTCGTCATTAAATATTTTTTCTTCTACCGCGCGCCAGCTAAGAAAACCTTGGGCGGCAACTGCGCACAGTAAATCATGTTTATCTTTAAAATGATGATATGTCGCGGTACGCGAAACACCTACTTGTTCGGCTAATTTGCGCAGCGACAAGGCTTCAATGCCACCTTCTTTAATCATTTGGGTGGCAGCTGTTAGCAGTGATGGCCGAAGATCGCCATGATGATATTTATTCTTAGTATTTGTATTAGTGCTCATAGTTACAGCGGTTTTCTCGAACGAAAGGCTACATTAGCAAAAATCAAACCGGCAACCAATGACATAAAGATAAGAAATGTTTGCGAGGCAATATCTGGCATATACATCATATCTTGACCTGAAATAGCTGAGTTTAAGCCAATATATACTTTACTTCCTGGCACCAGCACGACGAGACCCAGTAACATGACGATACTGCTTGGCAAATTCATTACCCTAGAAAAGATATTACTGTACAGGCCTAAGGCAAATGCACCGACAAACGCACCTAATGCGTAACCTAAATAAGGAGTGGCAAGTAAGGTCGCACCAAAGGCAACATAGCCTGAGATAATGCCCCAAGGAGCATCTTTTTTACGAACTTGAAATAAAATAACCAGACTCATTGATAAAATAGTAACGGCTACCCAAGAGGTCCAGATTGGTGTGGTTTCTGGTGGAATAAACTCTCCAACGCCCCAAAATAAATTACCTAGTGCTACCCCTAAAAATGCACCAAAATACAATTTGAATAGCATCATTATGGCGTCCATGATGCGGGCAGTGCCTGAAATTAAATGCCTGGCTGCTAATTCTTGCAAGCCTAAGGTTAAGGCAAGGCCTGGAATAAACGGAATAATGGCGGATAAGGTTACTAATGCCATGTTCATATGGGGATCGAAGTTTGATATTGCCGATGTAAGCAAAGCACAAACTAACGCTGAACCTGGCTCTAGCATTTCAGTCACACGCCTTGAACGTTGTGACCAAAAAACAAAAATAGCGACCAATAAGCCTAATAAACTTGCCCAAATTACATCATTCCAGCTGGTGTGCATTAACATGGCAAAGGCACCGCTGGTCGCGCCAAAGGCAAAAAAGGTTAAGGTTTTACCATAAGGGCTAGGTTTATCATAAATTTCTTCTAGTCGTTCGATGGCTTCTTCAAGTGAGCGTTGTCCGGTACTTAATTCATCAACTAACTCATCGGTTCGGGCAAGTGAGCCTAAATCAATGTCACCAGGCATTACTCTAACTAAGTAATTGTGCTCATTAAGCTCTTCGTCAATTAACACAAAAGTTAATGCCGTTGGCGTAATAATGAAAGAGGCTTTAATACCAAGGAAATTAGCTACACTTTGTAAGTGAGCTTCAGCACGATAGGAATTGGTACCAAATTTATGTAGAGCCTTTCCTAGGCTAATGATAAATCGGCGTTTTTGTTTAAACTCTTCACTTTGCATCATTGCTACCGCTTTCCAAATGATATGACTTTGACTATGTTAAACAAAACTTGTTACTTTTACCTAGAAAAAGTTAGCTAAGTTGGCATTATGCTTAGCTTTTATTTAGCTTTTGATTGAGATAGGAAAATTATGACGCTATTGGTGATTTTGGCATTTGTGTTTATTGGTGTCGCTTTGATGGTGATTTTCGGCGAAAAATTCGGCAAACCACTCGAAGTAGGTGAACAACGTAAATACAGTAAAATTTTGATGCTACTAGTATTTGCCTCGCTATTTATTGCCTTGATAAAGAACCTAGTCGAATAAAAAACTAGTTGGATAAAAACTAGCTTGTTAATTGCCATTGAAAATTGGCCTGCTGCTCTACATTGCCATTAGCACAATAGCAGACTTCGGTAACTTTCATATTTTGGTTATTATCTAAGGTAATAATGCACGATGAACGCGTACCATATTCAGGACCTTTAATAAAAATCGCGCTTAATTTTTGCTCCCAGTCCAAACTAAGGCCTGTTGCTGGAAGCAAGTACTGTGGTGCTTGCTGCTGATCATGTAATAACGTCAGTAATTCTTGGTGATTAAGTTGCTCATGATTTGCTATATAGTGCTCTAGTGCTTGTTCTCCTTTGGCCATTTTCGGCCAGATATCATCGAGGGCACCATTACATAAACTGAAAATACCTTGGCTGCGTTGATGCACCTTCTGGTTAATATTATCAATACACACTAAACCTTGAGCATCTCCATAGAGTAAATTAAAGCCCTGGTATTTTTGATCATCATTTTGTAGCTGCGCTAAAAATTGTGCGTTATTGGTTGCCGTTAACGCTTTAACAACTAACTCACCTCTGCTGGCAACAGCCTGATCATTTTTTAATGGGAACTGGCGGTAATTAGTCAGTGCGGCAAATCGGCCATTTTCGGTTAACCCTAGCCAAGTACCACCTGCGACTAAATCTTTACCGGCGAGTATCTTTGGTGTTTGCCACCAAGACATAGCATCTGTTGCTCTTTGGTGAAATTCATCTCGGTTGGCAACCACCACCAGTGGATAATTAGGGTGCTGATTTAGCGAGACAAATAAGATACACATAAAATTTAAATTGCTTGATGAATATTTGCTATAACTTAGCGTATTCAGCACTTTAACTAAAGCATCACCTGCGTTAAAGTTATCGCCCCAAAAGTACTATGGATAAGCTATGTTCGAATTACCTGAGATTAATCTTAAAAATAAAGTTTCAGCCAAAGAGTGGCAAACTCGCATTGATCTGGCAGCTTGTTATCGTTTGGCTTATCTGCATGGTTGGGATGACTTAATCTATACCCATATTTCGGCACGAATTCCGGACACTAATGAATTTCTTATCAATGCCTTTGGCTTAGCGTTTGATGAAATTACTGCGTCAAATTTAGTGAAAATTGACTTAGCCGGTAATGTTTTAGATCCCGACTGTCCGTTTGCGATAAACCCCGCGGGCTTTACTATTCATAGTGCTGTGCATGAAGTAAGACACGATGCCATGTGTGTAATGCATCTACACACCAATGAACTGATTTCCGTCGCAACATTAAAAGAAGGGCTGTTACCTTTAAGCCAATATTCAGCATTTGCTTTGGCTTCGATGAGCTATCATGGTTATGAAGGTTTAGCGGTTAATGCAGATGAAAAAGCACGCCTACAACAAGACTTAGGAACTGCTAACTTTATGCTGTTACGCAATCATGGTGGCTTAACTTGCGGTCAAACTATCGGGGATGCGTTTATGCATATGTATGACTTAACCCGTGCCTGCCAAGTACAACTACAAATATTAGCATCTGGTAAGCCATATATCGAAGTTGAGCAAGGTATTGTTGATGGTATTAAAGCTCAGGCAAATGTGGTTCATACAGGCCTTACTGGCGGGCAAAAATCGTGGCCAGCAATGTTACGTAGAATTTATCGTTTAGATCCAAGCTTTGCCGAGTAATAAGTGTAAATTGTATTTTCCTTATAGTTAGCGCTAGCCCAATCAAATTTTAAGAGACATAAAAAATGAAAATTACCCACGTAGAAATTTTTGATATTCACTGCCCAGAACGTCCGCCTTGGAACCCTGTTTTTATTCGTATTCATACTGATGAAGGCATTCATGGTGTTGGTGAAGCTGGCCTTGCTTATGACTGGGGACATAGCGCTGCTGCTGCAATGATTAAAGAAATTAGTGAAGCGGTACTGATTGGCTTTAACCCGTTTCAAACCGAATTACTGTGGTCACGAATGCTGCGTGAAAGCTTTTGGGGCTTAGGTGGAGGCCCTGTGCTATACGCGGCAATGAGCGCGATTGATACCGCTTTATGGGATATTAAAGGTAAGGCTTTAGGTTTGCCGGTTTATCAATTATTAGGCGGTAAAACAAATACCAAATTACGCACTTATGCCAGCCAATTACAATTTGACTGGGATAAAGAATGTAAGAAATTAATTGAACCACAAGAATATGCCGAAGCCGCATTAAAAGCGGTGGCAGAAGGTTATGATGCGGTAAAAGTGGATCCAATCGTTTATGACGCTGATGGCCAGTCATCATTTGACCGTACTAAGCTGTTTACCAAACCACAAATGCGCTTATTTGGCGATCGTCTGCGCGCGATCAGAAATGCTGTAGGTGAAGATGTTGATATTATTTTTGAATCGCATTCACTAATGGGCGCAGCATCAGCCATTCAAATGGGCGAAGTGATCGAAGAAGTTGGCTGTATGATGTACGAAGAGCCAGTCAATTACTTAAACTCTAAAGTTCATAAAAAAGTATCAGACCGTGTAAATGTGCCAATTGCTGGTGGGGAGCGCTTATACCATCGTTGGGATGTTCGTCCATATTTTGAAGATCAAAGTATTGACGTCTTACAACCAGATGTTGGTTTATGCGGTGGGTTTACCGAAGCGAAAAAAGTCTGTGATTATGCCGACACTTACGATATTCGTATTCAGGCGCATGTTTGTGGTGGGCCTGTGGCAACAGCGGCATCACTGCATTTAGAAACGGCTATTCCTAACTTTTTAATTCATGAACACCATACCTATGCGATTAAATCTTGGAACCGCGAACTTTGTATTCAAGATCCACAGCCAGTAAACGGTTTTTTTGAAGTCTCAGAAACACCAGGTATTGGTATTGAGCTTAATGATGAAGTGGTTAAGCGTTCGCCTCACATTACTGTTAGGTAAGTCACGTTAAATAAATCACGTTAGGTAAATCACGTTAAGTAAAGCAAGTTAAGTAGCTTAGGTAATAAACTGTAGAGAGTATTGCGTGAATGTAATTAAACAAAACCAATGGGGACAAGTTAGTCTTGAGCCGCTAGCAGACCAGCAACAGCAGTTAGTGATCAGCCATGAAAATTGTACGGCGCGGGTAAGCCTTTATGGCGGGCAAGTGCTAGCTTGGCAACCCAGCGCTGAACGTCCGGTATTTTGGCTGTCAGAATCGTCAAGCTATGAAACGGGTAAAGCAATTCGAGGCGGTATTCCCCTATGTTGGCCATGGTTTGGCGGCTATAAAGACGCAGGCAATCATGGTTTTGCACGGCAGGTTACTTGGCAATGTCAAGCTATTGAAATTTTTAAAGACTGTGTTGAATTAACGCTTGAATGGCAGGGCAGTGATGTTCACCCTTTATGGCCATATCAAGCGAAATTGACCCAAAAATTAGTGTTTGGTAAAGCCTTTGAACAGCAGCTGGAAGTTAATAACCTTTCTGCGCAATCATTTGAATTTACTGTGGCTTTACATAGTTATTTTTGCGTTAGCGAGCCAAGTAACGTCAGTGTTCCAGCATTAAACAATGTGCCATTTGACTGCAAGTTAACCGGTAATAAAGCACAAGTTGATACGCTGGCAAATGTCGTTGGTCCGCTTGATCGTATTTATCACGCAACTGATGTTATGACTATTATTGATAAACTCGACGAAAGGGCGATTATTATTGAACCCATTAATGTCAAAAATTGGGTACTGTGGAACCCAGGTTATGAAGCTGCGCAATCTATGTCGGATGTTCATGCTGGCGGTGAGAATGAATATGTTTGCTTAGAAGCAGCCAATACTGATTGGCAAACGCTGGCAGCAGGCCAATCAGCGCTTATCGGCCAGCGCATTCGTCTTGAAACATTTACTGTGTAATTTTACCGTTTAATTTTACCGTGTAATAGTGAAACCTAATAAAAAGCCTTAACCATGTTTTTTAAATGCTGTTTAGCCTACGCGCAAATAGCGATGAATTAACTGCTGAGTAAAAGGAATTTTTAGATAAAAACCACGGGGCAGCGTTTTAAAGCGTCTGCCGTGTTTATCAAAAGCATCGGTTTTTGCCTGACTATTTGCCGCTTTTGGTCTAAGTTGCATGACCTGACCATGGCGGCCATTTATTTGTTCGACTTCACCTAACACAATCATATCAATCAATTCTTGCCAGTCATTGGCCAGTAATTGTTCTTCTTCCTGTGAAGGCGACCACAAAAACGGCGTTGCAACGATTCGTTCCTGTATTGGAATTTCACGCTCAGCGATAATAGGTACCCATAGCACGCGGGACAGTTTGTTTTTTACGTGAGAGTTTTGCCATGTTGCACCCACTAACCCCGTTAATGGCGCGACACTAACGAAGGTGGTTTCCAACGGCTTGCCTTGGCGGTTAATGGGAATAGTTTTTAGCTCTATGCCAAGCTCAGGAAAGTCAGGTTCAGGTCTAGATCCTGCGGTGGCGCCTAAAGTGTACTCTAACAATAACCCCGGCCAGCCTTTATCACGATTTAAGTTTTTTGGCACTTCGATATTAGCTTGCAGCGCGATTTCGCCAAGTGTTAAACCGGCTAAACGCTGGGCACTTTCAATTAATTGGGCTTCAGATTTTGGAATATTAGTCTGCGGTGCAATCATAGGTTTTGAACTGAGCATCAAGTGACACCATTCTAACGTAATTGCATAAAAAGCAAAAAATAATCTGATGAATTATTTGCTCGAACCCGCTTATTGTGGAAGAATCAAATTATAATGAGTTTTGTTACTGGGAGTTCCTGTGATAGATGCCGAAGGCTATCGAGCCAATGTCGGCATAGTAATAATCAACGACAGGGGACAAGTATTTTGGGCAAGACGGTTTGGACAACATTCGTGGCAATTTCCTCAAGGAGGAGTTGACGACGGTGAATCAGCAGAGAAAACACTTTACCGTGAATTATACGAAGAAGTGGGTTTAAAACCTGAACACGTAAAAATTGTTGCTTCAAGCAAGCATTGGTTAAAATACAAATTACCGAAGAGATTTATTCGACACGATAGTAAGCCAGTTTGTATTGGCCAAAAACAAAAATGGTTTTTATTAAAACTGGTGGCAGAAGAATCTGCAGTTAACTTGTTGCATTCATCACACCCTGAGTTTGATGATTGGCGCTGGGTAAGCTATTGGTATCCTGTTCGACAAGTAGTGTCCTTTAAGAAAGATGTGTATCGAAAAGTGATGAAAGAGTTTGCGTCACACGCTATGCCATTTCATCGCCCAGACCGTAAAAAACGTAGGTCGTGATTATTATTATGTATTCAATCGCTTACCCTCTTCGGTAAGCGATTTTATTTCAATTGGTATTATATCAACCCTTGGAGTTTTATTTCGTTTAATTAAATAGGTTCTCACCAGCGGTAATTGTTTTAAAAAGGAATTGAATGTTAACGACCTTACGCCGAATAGTACTAGAGTTTAGCCAAGAGCCTGAGCTTGATAAGGCGCTAAGACGACTAGTAACTCAAGTAAAACAAGCAATGGCTACTGATTGCTGTTCAATTTACTTAGCGGACTATCAACAACAACACTTTTTGTTGATGGCTTCCGATGGTTTAGCACAAGAGTCGCTTGGACATACTTTTATTGGTTTTAATGAAGGCCTTATTGGTTTAGTTGGCCAACGGGAAGAGCCACTCAATGTTGCCGATGCTAAGAATCACCCGCATTTTAAATTGACCCCAGAAGTACAAGAAGATGAATTAAACGCGTTTCTTGGTACTCCTATCATTCACCAACGTAAAGTCATTGGCATCTTATCCATTCAACAAAAAAATGCCCGTAGCTTTACTGAAAATGAAGAGGCGTTTTTAGTTACCTTATCTGCGCAATTAGCAACAGCACTATCCAATGCAGATAAACAATCAAGCGACGCTCAATCAGGGCTAATGCCATTTAAGCAGCTTAAAGGTATTGCCGGCTCTGGCGGTGTAGCGATGGCGCCGATGATCGTTATTCAACCACGAGCAGATTTACGACGCTTACCCTTGCAAAAAGTTTATGCCAGTACTGAGCAAAAACAACGCTATTTAGATGCCGTTAAAAAAACGCGCATTGATTTTGAAGCCATGAGCTTAAAGTTAGCCAATTTAGTGGCGAAAGACAGCTTAGATATTTTCGAAATTTACAAACAATTACTCGATAGCACGCAAATTGGTCGAGAAGTTGAAGAAAAAATTAACGCGGGTTGGTGCGCTGAAAGTGGTTTGAAATTAGTTATAGACCATTATGCGATGCAATTTGAATCGTTAGAAGAGCAATATCTTCGCGAGCGTGCAACCGATATTCGTGATTTGGGCAATCGGGTATTGTTCAATCTTCAGCAGTTATCATTAGCTAGTGAGTCGTTGCCAGAAGAGTTTATTCTGGTGGCCAATGATGTGACCGCATCAATGATTGCCGAATATCAGCATCGTGGCTTAAAAGGCATTGTCTCATTAACAGGGTCAAACAATTCTCATGCGGCGATTCTTGCCAGAGCCATGGGACTGCCTGCGATTATGGGTATTCCATCGCTACCTTTGAGTCAGTTAGATCATCAGCAAGCAATTTTGGATGGCTATAGTGGTGATTTATTTATTTCCCCTGATAGCTCGTTGCTAAAGGAATACCAACATTTAGTTGAAGAAGAAACCGCGCTTTCTGAAAAAGTAAAAGCAGTAATTGATTTGCCGTCAATTACACCTGATGGCCGTGCAATAGAGTTATTATTAAATGCGGGGCTAAGTGCTGGCTTTGAATATTCACAAAAGGTAGGCGCTGTCGGTATAGGGCTTTATCGCACTGAAATACCATTTATGAACCGTAGTTGTTTTCCATCAGAGCATGAACAAACGGTTTGGTATAAGGAAGTACTTGCATCATTTCCAACGCAACCGGTAACCATGCGTACGTTAGATGTTGGCGGTGATAAAGCCTTACCTTATTTTCCTATAGAAGAAGAAAATCCGTTTCTTGGTTGGCGAGGTATTCGAATAACCCTAGATCATCCGGAAATATTTTTATTGCAAGTGCGCGCTATGATGCGAGCAAATATCGACCACAAAAACCTAGAGATTATGTTACCTATGATCTCGAGCGTGGTGGAAGTTGACGATGCGCTGCGCTTAATTAACCAAGCTTACTATGAGTTATGTAACGAGTTTGGTGAAAAAATTACCAAACCGCGTATTGGTATTATGCTCGAAGTACCTGGCGTTATTTACCAGTTAAAAGAGTTGGCGCAACGGGTCGACTTTTTCTCGGTGGGTAGTAATGACTTAACCCAGTATTTATTAGCTGTTGATCGTAACAATTCTCGGGTATCAAATATTTATGATTATTACCATCCGTCGGTGATCAGGGCGTTAAATGTCATTGCTCAAGAATCCAGTAAATATTTGGTTCCATTAAGTTTATGTGGCGAATTAGCCAGCGAACCTGCTGGAGCTTTGCTATTATTAGCGATGGGATACGATAAATTAAGTATGAACGCCTTTAACATCAGTCGCGTTAAATGGGTAATTCGTAATGTTGAAATGAAACGCGCCAAAGTCATGTTATCCCATGCACTAACTCTCACTACTGCGAAACAAGTACACAATTATTTAAATGAACAGCTGGAACAGCTGGGGCTTGGTGGCTTTACTCGCGCTGGCATGTAGTGAATTACATTAAGTTTGATTCATGTTAACGATATTTTTTATTTCCTGTTTATTACTTGGCTCATTAGTTGGCTTCCTTGCCGGCTTACTTGGTATTGGCGGCGGTTTAGTTATCGTGCCCGCGTTAGTTTACCTGTTGCCACTAACCGGTGTTGAAACTGATTTAATTATGCCGATAGCGCTTGGCACCTCTTTGGCTACGATTGTTTTAACCTCGATGTCAGCAGTTCGAGCACATCATAAAAACCGCAATATTCCGTGGGCGTTAACCCGTAAAATTATGTTGGTTGTTGCAATTGGCGCGCTGCTAGGGGCATTTATTGCCGATAAACTATCAAGCCAAACTTTAACCTATATTTTTGCTACGGCGGTAAGCTTATTAGCAATCTATATGTTGGTGTCCATTCGCAAAGCTAGCACCCGAGATATGCCAAGCAATTTTATTTTTCAACTAGTCGGCCTGTTTACCGGCATTATGGCCAGTTTAATGGGCATTGCTGGCGGCGCTATTTTAATTCCGGTATTAAGTTACTTTGGTGTGCAAATGCGCCAAAGCATAGGGGTTGCAACAGCCAGCGGTTTAATTGTCGCGCTATTTGGCTCGCTAGGTTACTTCTTTACCGGCCTTGATCAACAAGGTTTACCCGATTGGAGCTTAGGCTATATTTATTTGCCGGCACTTGTTGGTATTAGTTTAACTTCGTCACTGTTTGCCCGTTATGGCGTTAAGTTGGCGGCAAAACTTCCTGTGCGTACGCTTAAAAAGTTTTTTGCGGTGTTTTTAATATTAGTTGCAGTGAAAATGGCGGTCTAAATACTTTAGCTGTTAATGGCTTTTACTCGTTGTTACACCGCATTTATTTGGAATAACCAAACTTCACTTGGTGTGCCTAGATTAAAAGCCATTAATTTGAACGAAATTCATACCGCAAAGATCAGCGCGCTCTAGTATTTACCTGATATTCAGGGCATAATCTTACGCAAAATTTAATAACAAATAGTCGGTGCAAAACCGGCGGATGTAGTCATTCATGTCATCTCAATTTATTCAATTTCCTGCTATTGACCCAGTAATTTTTAGTCTTGGCCCTGTTGCTGTGCGTTGGTACGGCTTGATGTATCTTATCGGTTTTATTGCAGCAATGTTTATTGCAAACCGGGCAGCAGATAAAAGCCAAGGGTTGTGGACTAGAGAACAAGTTAGTGATTTATTATTTTATGGCTTTTTAGGCGTCATCCTTGGTGGCCGTTTAGGGTACGTGTTGTTTTATCAATTTGAGTACCTGCTCGCAGAGCCTATGTACTTATTTAAAATTTGGGAAGGTGGCATGTCTTTCCATGGCGGACTCATTGGCGTTATTACCGCGATTTACCTGTTTGCGCGAAAAAATAAAAAAGCATTTTTAGCAGTCGGTGACTTTGTTGCGCCATTAGTGCCAATTGGTTTAGGTATGGGGCGCATTGGTAACTTTATTAATGCGGAGCTATGGGGCCGAGAAACTGATGTGCCTTGGGCTGTGATCTTCCCTAACGATCCGCTTGGCCTACCTAGACACCCGTCGCAGCTTTATGAATTTGCATTAGAAGGGGTTGTTTTATTTGCTATTTTATATGCCATTACCCGAAAACCTAAAACCTTGGGTTTAGCTTCAGGCGTATTCTTAATTGGCTATGGTAGTTTTAGAATTATTGTGGAGTTTTTCCGAGAACCAGATGCTCACCTTGGCTTTATTTTCGCTCATATTTCAATGGGGCAGTTATTAAGTTTGCCTATGGTACTATTGGGTGTGGCAATTATTGTTATTGGCGCCAATAGCCAAGCAAAAGCCGAGATAAAAGCGAAAGGTAAATAGTGAAAAATCAGCTGGCTGCTGGTGTTATCAATGTCGACGAATTTGAGAGTTAATTAATGAAAGCATATTTAGATTTATTAAACGATGTCTTAGCAAATGGCACACAAAAGGGAGATCGAACTGGTACCGGCACCCGTTCGGTTTTTGGTCGCCAAATCCGCCATAATTTAGCCGATGGCTTTCCTTTATTAACCACTAAAAAGTTACACTTTAAAAGTATTGCTAACGAGCTGATTTGGTTTTTAAGTGGTAATACTAATAATAATTGGCTTAATGAAAATGGCGTAAAAATTTGGGATGAATGGGCACTAGAAGACGGCTCACTGGGGCCTATTTATGGCAAGCAGTGGACAGCATGGCCAACTAAAGACGGTGGCACTATTAATCAAATTGATTATGTGGTTGATACCTTGAAAAACAACCCGAATAGTCGTCGTATTTTATTTCACGGTTGGAATGTTGAGTATTTACCCGATGAAAGTATCAGCCCGCAAGACAATGTAAAAGCAGGGCGTATGGCATTACCGCCATGCCATTTACTTTATCAATTCTATGTGGCTAATGGTAAGTTATCTGGTCAGCTTTACATTCGCAGCTCAGATATATTTTTAGGGCTACCATACAATATTGCTAGCCTGTCTTTACTTGTTCATATGCTTTGCCAACAGTGTGATCTTGAGCCGGGTGAGGTGATTGTTAGTTTTGGTGATTTGCATGCCTATTCAAACCATATGGAACAAATTAGTGAGCAGTTAACCCGTGAGCCTAAATCATTACCGCAGTTGGTCATTAATCGTAAACCGGATGATATTTACGGCTATCGCTTTGAAGATTTCACCATTGAAAATTATGATGCCTATCCAAATATTAAAGCGCCTGTAGCCATTTAATCGCGATTAAATTGCGATTAAATCGCATTAGTGTGTTTTTATTAGGGACTTAAGTGTTAATTAGCAATTAATTAGTACTTAAGCCCCTATTTCAGCATAAACAGTTGGCTGTTTTGATTTATCTAGTATGGTTTTAGCGGAGATACTTATTTTAATAACATCTTGATTTAAAGTGTTCTTGTCAGGATTTTTTTCAACAGTTGCAAACCTCAAAAAATCAATAAAATAAACCTTTCTAATATTCAAATAGGCAAGATTTATATTAATTATATTCAATAATAGTTATATTTATTTGACCTAACTGCAAATTAATATTCTTACCAAATTCGATAACCTTACAGCCCTCTATTTACCTAGCTTTCCGTTGTTTTGAACTTAGCTATTGAATTTGTTTGTTTGCCGAGGCCATTTTAAAACTGAGTTTAACAAAGGTTAGCTTTTACAATCTTGATGCAATTGTTAATTAGCTTACAATTCGAACAACCCGATAGGTGTTAAGTTGAGTTTATTGAACACTTTAATAAGTGATCAATAAATATAATAAAAAACTCAACACAAGGGTTAACATGATGAATAAAAAAGTATTACAACAGTCTCTTCTGTCAACCGCAATATTGGCAGGATTAGCAGCTCAAGCTGCAATCGCTGAGGAAACCAGCGAGAAAAAGCAATTCGAAGTCATCGAAGTAACCGCTCAAAAACGCCTTCAATCAATTAATGATGTGCCTATGGCCATCTCTGCGATGAATACCGAAGAATTAGATGAATTGGGGATCGAAGACACCACAGATCTAGCCAACGTAGTTCCTGGTTTTAACTACAGTGACACCGCATTCGGTCCGCCGGTTTACACCATTCGTGGTGTTGGTTTTAACGAAAACAGTGCTCAAGCAACGTCGACCGTGGGTGTCTATGTTGATGAAATCGCTGTACCATTTCCAATCTTAACCAAAGGCGCTAATCTTGACCTTGAACGTGTTGAACTACTAAAGGGCCCTCAAGGTACTTTATATGGCCGTAACTCAACGGCTGGTGCGATTAATTATATTGCCGCCAAACCACAAGACTATTTTGAAGCAGGCCTTAAGGGCTCATTTGGCTCTTATGAAACAATTTCAGCAGAAGGTTTTGTTACAGGCGCGTTATCTGACAGTGTTAATGGACGCTTTGCCATTAAAGTGGTTGATTCCGGAGAGGGTTGGCAAGAAAGCATTTCTCGTGATGAAACCTTAGGTCGACAAGATAAACTGGCGATGCGTGGTAGTTTGAGTTTTGATCTCACCGATAGAACTAATGCATTATTGAGTGTTTCTTATGCAAAAGATGACTCAGAAACTATTGCGCCACAGAACATTGACTATATCCCAGGTATGGCAGGTGGGGCACCTTTTACTGCTGCGATTTATCAAGGCGCGTTAAATATCGAGAATAACCCTCAAAATTTTACCGGGTTATCTAAGGATCCTAGCAAAGCAGACTGGACGCAAGGTCGTACACCGAAAGTTGATTACACCACGACGATGGCGTCATTACATATTGATCATGAAATCAATGATAGCATGACGTTTACCTCATTAACCGGTTATTCAACATTTAAAGATGATGGCTCAGAATATGAGCGTGGTGGCTATCGTGGCGAAACCATTGGTAATATTAAAAATCACCCGCTTCAAAGTACTCTTGAAGGCTTTATTGAGGGAATTACTGGTGGCGCATTGAGTGTTGGCTATGAAGGCTACTTGCGTGGCAAGTATGCAACTGCACCAGACTCTGAGTATGTCACCATGGATTACGTTTACCAAAACGGAAAAATTGACTCTATCTCACAAGAATTTCGTATTACCAACACAACCGATGATATGGTGTTGATTGCAGGTGTTTATTACAGTGATAGTGAAGTTGATTATCAAACCCAACAAGACTGGGGTCTAAGTAGTAATGTTAATATTTTGCCGCTACCGGGTCTTGGTTTCAGTATTGCAGAGAATGATATTAACCAAACGACATCGACACTTGCTGCCTACGTTAATATTGACTGGCTAGTCTCGAACGATCTAACGATTACAACAGCTTTGCGCTATTCTGACGACAAAGCTGAGTATACCGGCTGTTCACGCGATGTTGATGGTGGTGTTAGCACGACATTTAGTAACTTCTTCTTCGGTGGACAGGATGCAGGTATTACACCGGGTGATGGTTACAACGCGGGTGATTGTGGAACGGTAATTGATTTTGGTACCGACAACCAGCGACCTGGCGCGATTAAAGATACCTTAGAAGAAGACTCACTTTCTTGGCGCTTTGCTGCAAACTACCAAGCAACAGAAGACATCTCTGTTTATGCATCGTATAGCCGAGGCTTTAAAGCTGGTAGCTTCCCTTCAACAGCTGCATTAACCGATAAGCAATTATTGCCAGTTGTTCAAGAACAGCTTGATGCCTATGAAATTGGCTTTAAGTCATTATTAGCCGATAAAACATTACGCTTCAATGGCTCGGCATTTTATTATGATTACCAAGATAAACAGTTATTTACTAAGAAAATTATTCCTATTTTCAGAACTGCAGGTACCTTAGGTAATGTTGATGAGTCAAAAGTGACAGGTATTGAATTTGATGCACAATGGCATGCAACTAATGGTCTAACAATTTCAGCCGCTGTTGGCTGGTTAGATAGCGAAGTGACCAAAGGTGATGGCTTTAACCAAAATGGTCAAAATATCGATCTCGTTGGTTCACCTTTGCCATTTGCTGCAGACTTGCAAGCTAACTTAACGGCAAAGTATGAGTGGGAGCTTACTGGTGAATTAATGGGCTTTGTTGCGGGGGATTTAAGTTATTCATCTGAATCACACGCAGACTTTGAAAGTCATGCTGATACCACATTAGCAGTTTCTGATTTTGTTGGTCAGCCTTATGAAGTTGTTATTCCAGCTGAACCTTATGAGTTCGATAAACGCTATATTAACCCTAGCTATAGTTTAGTTAATTTACGTGCTGGTGTGGTTAGTGATTATTGGAAAGCGTATGTTTGGGGACGCAACATTACAGATGAATATTACACCTCTGCTGTGATGAAAAACAACGAAATGATTGCTAAGTACTCGGGTATGGGCGCAACATATGGTATTAGCGTTGAGTACAATTGGTACTAAAATCTAAATAAAGTGTCGTTTAAAAACGCCAGTGATTAATCACTGGCGTTTTTTACGTTATTAGTCTTTGCTGTTTATTGCCCTGAGGTAAAATAAACCAGATTTACGATTACATTTTCATAACTGAAGCTATTAGCACTCATCAAGACGCTTATTTTATAATTTATTCAAACGATAATCTAACTTTGAGGTTAACCAATCATTCTATGATTATTTCATTAAGCCAATTGCCTTTTTCAGCGATACCGACACCGTCGGGCAATATAGAGATTAGCCAATACAATGGACAACTGTCACAATTTGATGATGGTGAAATTATTATCACGACACCATTTAACCCGATTAACGCAGAATTTATTGCTAAATTACCCAGCAATATAAACTATATCGCCAGCATAGGTGTAGGCACTGATCATATCGATCTAGTTGCTGCAAAAAAGCACAATATTGTTGTGACTAATACACCAGTACTAAAAGATGATACCGCTGATTTCACGTTTTTATTAATCTTGGCCTCAGCTCGGCACTTAATTACTAATGCTGAATTTGTGAGCTCAGGTCAGTGGACACCAGATAATATGACTGGGATTATCGGCGATGCGGTTCATCACCAAACACTTGGTATTATTGGTGCTGATGCCGTTGCTCAAAAGGTGGCGAAACGGGCAGCAGGCTTTGATATGAAAGTGTTATACCATGATCCGCTAAACAGCTCGCAAGCTAAAGGCCAAGCAAATAATGAGTTGGATAAAGTTGGAGCTATTTATTGTCGTTCTATTGACGAGTTACTGAGTGAGTCAGATTACATCTCACTGCATTGCCCGCTAAATAAGCAAACACAGCACATTATTAATCAGCAAACGCTAAACATGATGAAACCTTCCGCAACCCTGATCAATGTTGCAAGAGGGGCGTTAATTGATGAACAGGCGTTAGTTGATGCGTTAAAAACTGGAGTTATTCGGGCGGCTGGGTTAGATGTTCACCCCAATGAACCTCATATTAATGAAGAATTACTTAAACTTGATAATACTTTATTAACCCCTCACGTCAGTGCGAATACGCAAGCATGTCGGCAAGATATGGTGAAAACCATGTTTAACAATGTCTCACATTATTTAAATAAAGAGTTTGATCAAATGACTATGGTCAACGAGTAGCTTTACGTAAGTAACTTTACTCAGTTGCTGTCAATTTCAGTCGCTTTCACTTGCTTTCAATTAAAAAAGAAAAGGTCTAATAAACGCAACGTTTAATTAGACCTTTTAAGTAAGGTAATGAGTGAGGTAACTAACCTGAGCTGCGCATAAGAAATTGAACTAAATGCCCTTGCGGTGATCAGATCTTTCGACCAAGAAATATAAGATTACCAAGGACAAGGGCATGAACAACTTAGACGCAATTTACGTAGATGTCGA